>JBLIRM010000001.1:0-51636 GCA_049472295.1 bacterium
AGGCATTGGGCTGGGCATGAAAACGCCGGCTTTCCGGATCGTGAAACTCCTTTTCACACAACTTACACATAGGAAAAAAATTCATGGAGGTATGTTTTCGATCATAGGGGACCTTTCTGATAATCGTGAGCCTGGGGCCGCATTGGGTGCAATTGATAAAGGGATAGCGATAGCGCCTGTCTGCAGGATTCGACAACTCTTCCATGCACTCAGGGCATATTGCAAGATCAGGTGGGATAAAGACCTTGGGCTCCTCACCTCCCAGGCTTTCCCTGATAATGAAATCCTTTTCCCTTCTGGGAGGTATGGTAGCTACGTCAAAACTGCTGATTCGTGCAAGGGCCGGGGGATTTGACCGGAGATCGGAAAGGAAGGCATCGATGTTTTCCTCCGCTCCCTCCACCTCGATGGTCACACCCTTTTCGGTGTTGAAGACAAAGCCCTTTAAATCCTCTCTCTTGGCCAGCAGATAGATATACGGGCGGAATCCGATACCCTGGACCACCCCTTTGATCCATATACGTTTTCTGATATATAGCTCCCCCTGTAACATGATTGCCACATCATCTCATTTGGCCTTTGCCTCAGCCACCCTTTTGGAAAGCCATTCAGACCAGGCAGTTAAACCAGTGCCCTCCTTGCAGGACACATCAAATATCCGGATCCCGGGGTAGATCTTCTTCACCGTTTCTTTGGCCTTTTTCATATCAAAGTTGACATAGGGCAGCAGATCGATCTTATTGATAAGAAGGGCCGTGGAGATGGAAAACATGAGCGGATACTTCCGGGGCTTATCGTCCCCCTCGGCAACGCTCAGGATCATCATCTTATCATTTTCCCCGATATCAAACTCTGCAGGGCAAACCAGATTGCCGACATTTTCAACCACCAGGAGATCAAGGGCATCCAGATCCAGGGATGAAAGCGCCTGACGGATCATGGGTGCATCCAGATGACATGCCCCTCCGGTATTTATCTGGACTGCAGGGATGTCCAGTGCGGCAATACGAGCGCTGTCACAGGTGTCCTGGATATCCCCCTCGATTACCCCGATATGGTAATGATCCTTGAGGCGACTCAGGGTTTTTTCCAAAAGTGATGTCTTGCCTGCACCGGGGGAGCTCATCAGATTCATCACATATATCCCCTTTTCCGCAAAAAGGGCCCTGTTCTCATTAGCAATCTGCTGATTGGCTTTAAGAATATTCTTGACTACCGGGATCTTCATCGTATTCTTACCCCTTTGTTGAGAAGTATAATCAATCGGACCGTTTTGATAAAACTATCCCCATCCTATTCAGTTCCTCTTTCACCAGGGATTCCACCTTGGGAAGGCAGGACTTCAGGGTCAGAGTCAGTTCCATTCCCGTACCCTTGATATCTTCAGGGATCACAGCGATGATCACTGTTTCGGGTGCCTCCCCCATCATCTCCGCTTTGAACAAAACATCCAGGAACTCCACCTCATGGGCACTCACATTATAATGCAGCGAGGTGGGAATCGCATCCGGGCTGAACCGGTAAATGGACCCCGGTTGATCTTCCGCCTTGACGGTATCCACAACCAGCAGATATTCCGTCTGACAGATATCATCCATGAGCATATAACCCAGCGTGCCCCCATCCATGATCAGAACATCCTCTGGAAGACGGTATTTCTCCTTAAACTCCCGAACGAAATGCACACCGAATCCCTCATCCCTGAAAAGGATATTCCCAAGGCCCATGATCGTTAATCTGTACTTTTTTCCTGCGGCATTCATTTTTTAGGAACCAAATCTTTATTATTACATCTGAATTACGATTTGATCATGGACCTGCTATAGACCCATTTGGCATCCCGTTTGATCATCTTTGAAAATGCCCCTTTTTCTTTCAACAGATGTCTCCATTCTGTTATGGTATAAACAAGGATCTCTGCCTGTACAGGCAGGGCATGGAGATCCCATTCCAGACTGCGCCGCTCAAAAGGCAAATCAGAGGCTTCCACAATGGCGATCAAATCCAAATCGCTCCCTACACCCCAGTCACCCCTGGCATATGAACCAAAATATCCCAGTTGTATAACGTCAGGATGCCTTTTGATCTCCTTTTTCACCCAGCCCTGAATCGCCAGTAGGACCTTTTTTTGATCAGGCCATCTTATGATGGACGAACTCGATGATTTCACCGGCATATTGGATTGCCTCATTGCTTTGGAGCGGCCCATAGTGTTCAAAAGGGGCCCCCTCCGGATGCCCGTTGACATAACGGGTGGGGATATAGAAATTGTCGAGTATTTTTGCCTTTTCGATAAGGTCATCAGGAACAGGTATCGGAAGCTCAATGAGTAAGCGGGCTACCACATGTCCCCATGCCTCCTGGTGCAAATGGAGATGAAGCCCCTTGACCGCCTTTTCAGCGCTCTGCTGGGCAGCAAAACATGCCCATTCATGGCGTCCCTCAGACTGTGATGATTTTGCCTGTTCTAAGTCCCTTGCTGCCTGGGACAACCAATCTCCGGCACGTTGTACCATAATTCAAGTGTTTCCTGTAATTAAGTGAATAAAAAATCAATCGGATGCAATGATAGGACTAAGGATATTTTAAATAAAAATAACACATATTGTAATATTGAGTCAAAAATGATGGACTCGTAAAGAGTCATTTATTGAGTCCTTGCGAGGAGCGAAGCGACGAAGCAATCTAATAAATACAATGAGATATGACATGCGAGATTGCTTCACTTCGTTCGCAATTACATTCTTTTGGACTTTTTACGAGTCCATCAAAAATAACTTAAAAAAATAGACCTTTTACGTCCTCTTTAACCCTCTCTAAAGACAATAAACCACAAAAATCCCCGCGAGGAAATAAAGGACCTTCAGGGGTGAGAATTTAAAGGGATAGGGGATACGAAATTCCAAAATCCCCTGGAATAGAATCACTGCGGTGGAAAATGAGAAAAGAAATCCGACATGCACCGGCCGCAACAGGTTAGAGAAGCGATACAGAACCAATATGGTTATTGGTATGGACAAGGAATTCAAAAACAATCTCTCAAAAAATTCTCCCTTGCTCAACTGAGGGACTCGGTTCATAAAGCCTTTGATGCCTTGAACAAACTGGGCTGGAACCCCGACAATAGTGGCAATCAGTGCCACTCTGATGCTTCCCAAACCAACCAGTATTCCCAGACTCAAGGCATAGAGAAATATAAGGGACCTCTGTCCCCATCCGGGTGTCAATATAAACCGATCAGGTCTTCCGAACTCCCATAAGACCATGAGTCCGGAAATCGTCACAAGAAAAATCACTGGAGACCATGAAAGCCTTCTCATAGAGAAAGGTATCAGATGAATCAAGGCCATCGACAAAAGGGCACCGGATGAAAAGGGCTGAAAAATACGCAAAAGATTGTGTCTGCCGCGATCCTGGAAAAAAAGGGTAATCAGCCCTCCTTCAAAATGCGAAAGCCCTAAAATAAGACCGAAAAAGAAATAGAAACGGATCATTTATCTTTTCTATGACATTGCAATATAAAAGTCAACCACGGTTTATTCCGGATTTTTCTTTTATAATATGATTTTTTATTTTATTTTCAGCGGAATTATCCATTGAATATTCCCCATGATTCCTTTAGTATCTTGCTTTTTCTCACGAAATGGACAAGTAATATACCTTGACATCCTTTGAGATGGTATGATAGAGTGATATTCTGTATATGCATTGATTTGTTTATAATAATCGGGCCTTAGAAAAAAAACCGGCCGGGTTTGTGAGTGGAAAGTTTTAAAGAAAGGAGATCTAAAAAATGTTCAGGGAACGCGATCTCAAAAGAGCAATCTGGACATCCATTGTGTTACTAATGTTCCTGATACCCTCCGTCTCCCTTGCCCAAATCCCAGAAGAGGCAGAAATCCACAATCGTTTAGGCAATGAATATTGTGATAGCGGGGAATTCAAAAAAGCGGTTATGGAGTATGAACAGGCATTGAAGATCTACCCGCAATATGTGGATGCATATTATAATATCGCTGTAACTTATTATAACGATCTGAAGGATTATCAAGAGGCTGCGAACTATTTTCAAAAATTTTTGGAGTTCGAATCGGATACACCGGACGCCAAAGATATCAAAAAATGGCTCACAGAGATAGAAAAAAAACATGGCATCAAACCCAAATCCCTTCCTCCTGAAAAAAAGGCTGAACCTGTAAAGGAGGTCGTCACACCTGCCCCACCCCCTGAAACAGTTGAACCCGTAAAAGAAGTGGCCAAACCTTCCCCACCCCCTGAAGAACTGAAAAAAGCGACTCTCACACCACCCACACCTCCACCCTCCGCAGTTCCGGAACCGCCCACCAAGGCCATTGCAACACCACCTCCGATTCCTTTAACACCCCCTTCTCCCCCTGTTCCGGGGGTTCCTCTGCCCCAGAAACAGCAGGAAAAGCCCAAGATGGCAGCCCGAGAGGACAAAGAAAAAGAAGAGATATATAAAAGGGCTTTGGCATATAAAAACAGAGGCAATCTTTACAGCAAGCAAGGGAAACATCAGATGGCGGTCAGAGAATATCTCAAGGCCGTCGAACTGAGGCCAAACTACACCGATGCCCTTTATAACTTGAGTAAAACCTATGACTTCAATTTGAACGATAAAGAAAATGCCATCAAGCACTATGAAGCCTTTCTGCAATATGAACCTTCCAATAGCCGGGATGCAAGGCAGGTTCAAACCTGGCTTACAAAGGCAAAGATGGATTTGGCAAGCAGTAAAAAGGCGCCTCCCAAAGTGATCACAGCGGTACCCGAGGTACAAGAGCCAAAGGTCCCTACAGTGAGTGCAAAATACGAAAGCAAGCCTTTTACCAAAGGGCTTTTGGAGAAACCCATAGAGGTGGCATCCGTCTCTCCTGAACCCTCTGTGCCTGTTGTACCGAAAGTCATAGCACCTCCAGTGCCGGTAGCCATCCCTGCACCTGGGGCATCTCGGCCGTCTCTGGCACCCGCTGTGGATAGTGCCATGCTGAAATCCTATACCCCCAAGGAACTAAAGTCGATCCAGTACTCCATTATGCTCAGGGCGGAAATGAGAAATGAACTCATGGATATCTTCAGGTCCAAAAATGCATCCGAACCCGATAAACTGGCCCAGCTTTTTCTCACAAAACTCAAACAGGAGACACTGCCATCGGGCGATGAAATAGCCAACATCGAAGTCCCGGGCAGTCTCCTTGCGAATATCGAAAAGGTCAATATACTTTCATATACAGACAGGATAACGCTCAATAATGAAAAGGGCAGTCTCTTAAGGTCTCCACAAACACCGGAGAGCAAAGAACGGTTACGAGAAATCAATCAGATCCTGGAAGACGGATACGAAATCAAACTCTGATCATCCTTCTTCAATTTGGTTACGTGATCCATTTCTTGTTTTCGGAATATAAAAGGAGATTTTTAAGGATGCACCCTGACAAATCAAAACTCATCGATTCAATCCGCGCAAAGAATAGAGAATTCAGGAGACTCGAAGAAAAACACAAGGAATACGAGGCAAGACTGGATGAACTCGTGAAACATTCATACCTTAGTCCAACGCAGGAAATGTTGAAGCAGGAGATAAAGAAGCAGAAACTGTGGACAAAGGACAGAATGGCGGAAATAATCCAAAGGTCCCTTTTCACAGAAGGGATCCAAAGTGATGAGTCTGCACACGGAGAACATATATAATGAATAGGAGTATATCCAATGAAAAGGATGAAAAGTCAAAACATTCTCTCCGGCATTGAGCGGGCACCTCATAGGGCACTCTTGTATGCCACAGGATTCCCGCGCTCTGCTTTAAACATGCCGCTGATCGGTCTTGTGTCATCCTTTACCGATCTAATTCCCGGTCATGTGGGTATGAGAGATCTGGAACGCTTTATCGAAAAAGGTATCCATTCAGGTGGGGGGTATTGTTTTATTTCCAGTGTCCCCGGTATCTGCGATGGGATTGCCATGGGACACTCAGGCATGAACTATTCCCTGCCTTCCCGAGAGCTGATAGCGGATATGATCGAAAGCATTATCATGGCCCATTCCCTGGATGGCATTGTCCTGCTCACCAATTGTGACAAGATTACCCCTGGCATGTTGATGGCTGCTGCCAGAATCGATTTGCCGGCCATTGTGGTCACCGCGGGCCCGATGCTCTCTGGGAGACATCGGATGCGCAGGCTATCACTGGTAAGGGACACCTTTGAGGCTGTGGGTCGCTATCGAAAAGGCGAGATATCCGAGCAGGAATTGTCAGACCTGGAAATTTCCGCATGTCCCGGGGTCGGTTCCTGTCAGGGGCTCTATACCGCCAATACAATGGCCTGTATGACCGAGGCATTAGGGATGTCACTCGCCGGTTCTGCCACGGCCCTTGCCGTATCGGCACAAAAGAAGCGATTTGCTTTCGAAAGCGGAAAAAGGGTGGTGGAACTCGTAAAACAGGGTGACACGGCCGGAAAATTCATGACAAAAGAGGCATTTGAGAATGCCGTCCGTATGGATATGACATTAGGCGGGTCTACAAATACGGCCCTTCATCTGCCTGCAATAGCTTCTGAAGCAGGGGTAGAACTGACAATGGACCTTTTTGACGCCATCAGTCATGACACACCGCACATCACCAACCTCCGTCCGGGGGGAGAGCATTTCATGGAAGATCTGGATGCTGCCGGAGGTATCCCTGCCGTGCAAAAAAGGATCAAGGAAAAGCTTCATGATACGCCAACCGTCACAGGGCTTTCCACCCATCAGATTGCAGACCAGGCCCAGATCTATGATGAGGATATAATCAGATCCGTAGACAGGGCTTATCATTCTGAGGGGGGTATGGCTGTGCTCAAAGGGAATCTGGCACCTGACGGCTCCATTGTAAAGCAATCGGCAGTCCAACCGGAGATGATGTCTTTTGAAGGAAAGGCTCATTGCTTCGATGCCGAAGAAGAGGCCATGAAGGCCATTATGGGGGGTAAAGTGAACCCCGGCGAAGTGGTAATTATCCGTTACGAAGGTCCGAAGGGAGGACCCGGCATGCGCGAGATGCTTTCTCCCACTGCAGCAATTCAAGGCATGGGGCTTGCGGATTCAGTGGCATTGATTACGGACGGCCGTTTTTCAGGCGGCACCAGAGGGCCCTGTATCGGTCATGTCTCCCCTGAGGCCATGGAGGGTGGACCGATCGCCCTGATACAGGATGGCGACCCCGTTCGAATCGATATACCGAAAAGAAGGCTCGATCTTCTCGTATCCCAAGAGGAACTGGAACGCCGGAGAAAAGGCTGGAAGGCGCCTTCTCCCAAGAGGAAATCGGGGTATCTTGCCCGTTACAGCAAGCTTGTCACTTCGGCAAGCACCGGGGCGATTTTCAAAAGATAGAGGTTATAATACTCGATGTGACATCATCGATTTACATATATATGAATTATTATTTTTTTAATAATTCTGTTATAATTATTTTTATCAGATCATCTTAAAAAATCTTGGACTGCAATTGGGAAATGAAAAAGGGATGAACGGATCACAGATCTTTTTAGAAAGCCTCAAAAAAGAAGGGGTCAAACACATCTTCGGCTTTCCGGGCGCAACTGTTTTAGGGATATATGACCTGCTCCTGGATTTTCCGATCCAGCATATCCTGGTGCGTCACGAACAGGGTGCTATCCATGCGGCCGACGGATATGCCCGGGCAAGCGGAAACGCAGGTGTATGCATGACCACTTCTGGCCCAGGTGCCACGAATATCGTGACCGGTCTTGCAACGGCATATATGGATTCCGTACCTGTGGTTGCCTTTACCGGCCAGGTCCCAACCAGCATGATCGGAAATGATGCCTTTCAGGAGGCGGATATTGTCGGGATCACAAGGTCTATTACAAAGCACAATTACCTGGTCAGGGAGATCAAGGATCTGGCCCATACAATAAAGGAGGCATTCCTCATCGCAACCACCGGGAGGCCGGGGCCTGTCCTGGTGGACCTGCCCAAGGATGTCCTATGGGATACATACAACTTTCATTATCCGAAAGAGGTCCAGATCCGGGGATATAAACCCACCTATCACGGGCATCCGAAACAGATCAGCATGGCTGCAAAATTGATCAATCAAGCCAAGAGGCCTGTGGTTTACATGGGTGGAGGTGTGATTGCCTCCGGTGCTTCAAAGGAATTGACGGCTTTGGTGGAAAAGGGGCATATCCCTATTACCAGCACATTAATGGGATTGGGAGGGATTGATGCCAATAGCCCTTATTTCCTCGGTATGTTGGGGATGCACGGGACGAAATATGCCAATCTGGCTGTGACTGAATGCGATCTTCTGATTGGGATCGGGGCCCGGTTTGACGATCGAGTTACCGGAAGACTGGACAAGTTTGCGCCCGGTGCAACCTATATTCATATCGATATCGATCCGACAGCCATTAGTAAGAATATCAGGGTGCAGGTCCCCATTGTCGGGGATGCCAAAGCAATCCTTTCGAGTCTTGTAAAGGAGATCGAACCCGTGGACCGGTCGCAATGGCTTGACCGGATACAGACATGGAAGAATGAGTTTCCACTCAGTTATGAGTGTTCCGAATCGATCATAAAACCACAGTGTGTGGTGGAAGAGATATACGAACTGACCAAAGATCGCAATACCATCATTGCCACAGAGGTAGGTCAGCATCAGATGTGGGTAGCCCATTATTACAGATTTTCCAAGCCCAGAACCCTCCTTACATCCGGGGGGCTGGGCACGATGGGATATGGGTTTCCTGCGGCCATCGGCGCCCAGGTGTCAAAACCGGATGCACTGGTCATTGATGTGGCGGGTGACGGGAGCTTCCAGATGGTCTCACAGGAACTGGCCACTGCGGTCCAGTTTAATCTGCCGGTCAATGTGGTGATATTGAACAACCAGTTCCTTGGAATGGTGAGACAGTGGCAGGATCTGTTCATGAAAAAAAGGTATTCCGGGACCTGCCTTGAATGCTCCCCGGATTTTGTGAAACTGGCTGAAGCCTATGGTGCGGTGGGCCTAAGGGCACAAAAACCGGATGAATTGCGACCTGTTCTCGAAGAGGCATTCGCTACCAATAAACCGGTAGTAGTTGATGTCCATGTGGCCAAGGAGGAGAATGTCTTCCCCATGGTCCCTGCAGGAGCCGGAATCGAGGAGATGATCCTGCCATGAAAAAAAGCGGCGCCAGGATATTTGTAGACACCTTAGTCGAGCATGGGGTAGATACCATCTTCGGCTTCCCTGGGGGTGCGGTATTACCGATATATGACCAGCTCTTTCAATGCCCGATCCGTCATATCCTCACAAGACACGAACAGGGAGCTGTTCATGCAGCCGACGGATATGCCAGGGCTACGGGGAAGGTGGGGGTATGCATTGCCACTTCCGGGCCCGGGGCCACAAACCTGGTCACAGGGCTTGCCAATGCATTCATGGATTCCGTGCCCATCGTGGCATTTACGGGCCAGGTCCCCACCCCCATGATCGGGAATGACAGCTTTCAGGAAGCGGATATCTATGGGATCACCATTCCAATTACTAAATACAACTACCTTGTCAAAAACATCAAGGATCTGAGAGGCGTTCTGGATGAGGCATTCTACCTGGCCACGAAAGGCCGACCTGGCCCCATCCTTGTGGATTTGCCCAAAGACATCCAGGCCAAGGAAACGGAAAGATATGAGGGGGAAAGGGTTGAATTATATTCAAACCCCGGTCCCAATCCTGAAGAAAACCGGAAGCAGATCCATCTGGCTGCCGAAACAATAAAGAATGCAAAACGCCCTGTCCTCTATGTGGGAGGCGGAGCGATCATTGCAGGTGCGGACAAACCATTAAAAACCCTGGCTGAAAAGGTATCCATCCCTGTGACCACCACCCTGATGGGCAAGGGTGCCTTCCCTGAAACCCATCCTCTGGCTTTGGGTATGTTAGGAATGCATGGGACCCGCTATGCCAATTATGCGGTGACGGAGACTGACCTCCTTATAGCTGTGGGTGCCCGATTTGATGACAGGGTGACCGGGGATGTCAAACGATTTGCCCCTAATGCAAAGGTCATCCATATCGATATCGACCCTGCAGAGATCAGCAAGATCATAAAAGTTAACATACCCATTATCGGTGATGCCAAGGCCATCCTCTCCGATCTGTGCCATATCATAAAATCCAAGAAACATCCCGAATGGCTGGCCAGAATCCAGGAGTGGAAGGAGCAGTACCCTTTGAGTTATGAACATTCCGATCAGGAGATAAAGCCCCAGTTTGTGGTGGAGCAAATCTATGAAGCCACCAAGGGAGAAGCCATTATCACCACGGAGGTGGGCCAGAATCAGATGTGGGCAGCACAATTCTATCGATGCAAGTCCCCGAGGTCTTTTATCACTTCCGGAGGGTTGGGCACGATGGGTTTTGGTTTTCCTGCAGCCATCGGGGCGAAAGTGGGTTGCCCTGATCGTGTGGTATTCGACATTGCCGGGGACGGGAGTTTCCAGATGACCATCCAGGAACTGGCCACTGCAGCACAAAATAAGATCAACGTAAAGATTGCCATTCTCAATAACGGATTTCTGGGCATGGTACGCCAATGGCAGGAGATCTTCTTCGATCGCCGGTATTCTCACACCTGTCTGAAGGAGTGCCCTGATTTTGTTACCATTGCAAAGGGATACAAGGCAGAGGGGATTTTGGTCACCAAGCCGCAGGAGGTCAGACCGGCCATTGAAGAGGCTATAAAGATAGACAAACCCGTGGTGATCGATTTCCGTGTATCACCAGAGGAAAATGTATTTCCCATGGTGCCCCCAGGGGGGGCTATCAATCAAATGCTGGACAAGGGTGACGAGACATGAGACACATCCTTTCGGTATTGGTCAGAAACCATGCAGGGGTCCTCTCCCATGTAGCTGGGCTTTTTACAAGACGCTCCTATAATATTGAAAGCCTGGTGGCCGGAGAGACGGAAGACCCTGCTATATCCAGGATCACAATCGTTGTGACCGGGGATGAAAGGGTCCTTGAACAGGTTATGAAACAACTCCAGAAACTGGTTGATGTAATCAGCGTTTCCGATCTCAAGTTCAACCGGACCGTATCAAGGGAACTGGCTATTATTACAGTCATGTCAACCCCGCAAACACGGCATGAGATCATCGAGATAGCAGAGGTCTTCGGGGCCAAAGTGGTGGATATGTCTGATGAAACGATTACCATCGAAATCTCCGGAGAAGAAAGGGTGATCAACAATATTGTCAATCTCCTGAATCCATACGGAATCGATGAAATGGCCAGAACCGGCCTGATTGCTTTGGGATTGAGGAGTATAACCTAAGGAGATCGTTCATTGCGCCATACGATCAGCGTATTAGTGGAGAACAAATTCGGCGTACTGGCACGTATAGCCGGACTCTTCAGTGCAAGAGGTTTTAACATAGAGAGCCTTTCCGTGGGCGAAACCATCGATCCCAGCATCTCCAGGATGACCCTGGTGACCACAGGTGATGATCAAATCATTGAGCAGGTCATCAAACAGCTTCGCCGCGTCATTGATGTGATCAAGGTGAGCGATCTTTCGGAGGCAGAATACGTGGAAAGGGAGATGCTTTTGCTCAAGGTATCTGCAGAAGCACATAACAGGGCGGAAATCCTGAGAATCTGCGATATCTTTCGGGGAAAGATCGTGGATGTCTCTCCAAAGACCCTGACCCTGGAAGTAACCGGGGTCCAGGATAAAATATTGGCATTGATCGACCTATTAAGGTCTTTTGGAATTATCGAAATCGCCAGAACCGGAAAGGTTGCAATGACCCGAGGCAAAAAATAGGTTTTTCATAATACAATTAAGAACGAAATATTCCGAGAAACTAAACACAGCAGGAGAAAAACCATGACAAAGATGTATTACGACAAAGATGCGGATTTGGGGATTTTGAAGAATAAAACCATTGCAGTGATCGGCTATGGCAGCCAGGGACACGCCCAATCCCAGAACCTGAAGGATAGCGGTGCGAATGTGATTGTCAGTGATCTGCCTGGAAGCAGCAACTGGCAACAGGCTGAAAAGGATGGCATGAATATCCTCCCCACCAATGAAGCCGCAAAACAGGCCGATATCATCCAGATCCTCGTTCCGGACCAGTTCCAGCCCCAGGTCTATGCGAGCCAGATCAAGGACCATCTTAAAACGGGCAATGCCCTTGTTTTTTCCCATGGTTTCAATATCCATTTCAGCCAGATCGTTCCACCGGAAGATATAGACGTTTACATGGTTGCGCCCAAAGGTCCGGGCCATCTGGTACGAAGGGTTTATCAGCAGGGCCAGGGCGTCCCATCCCTTATTGCTATTTATCAGAACCATTCCGGAAAGGCGAAGGAATTGGCCCTCGCCCATGCGAAGGGGATCGGTGCCACCAGGGCGGGGGTTTTGGAAACCACTTTTGCAGAGGAAACCGAGACCGACCTTTTCGGAGAGCAGGTGGTCCTATGTGGCGGACTCACGGAACTGATCCGCTCCGGATTTGAAACACTTGTGGAGGCAGGTTATCAACCCGAGGTGGCCTATTTTGAATGTCTTCATGAGGTGAAATTGATCGTAGATCTGATCTATGAGCATGGTATCAGCGGCATGCGTTATTCGATCAGCGACACGGCTGAATACGGTGACCTGACCCGTGGGAGAAGGATCATCTCCGAGGATACCAAGGATGAGATGAGATGTATCCTGGATGAGATTCAAAGCGGTGAATTTGCCCGTGAATGGATATTGGAAAACCAGGCAGGAAGACCCGTGTTCAATGCCATTCGCAGACAGCAATCCGAACATATCATCGAGCAGGTAGGAAAAAAACTCAGAAGCATGATGAGTTGGTTGAAAAAATAACCTCAGATCCATTCTTGATTAGGCAGAAATGAGAATCCGCATACCAGTCGCTCGAGAAGGTTGGCCTTTCATCCTTATCGGGCTGCTATTTTTATTCGCATCCATTGTAGCCGGATATAGGGTCCCGGCCTTTCTTTTCGGAATAGCTACCATTGGTGTGGCCCTTTTCTTTCGGGACCCGGAAAGAAAGATCATCAGGGATGGAAATGTCATCCTCTCCCCTGCGGACGGGCGTATCCTGCAGATTTGCACGCCACAGGGGAAAGAAGCGGACAGTGCCCCATCACAAGAGATCCGTATCTTCATGTCTGTTTTGAATTGCCATATCAACAGGATCCCCCTTTCAGGGAAAATCGTCAAATGCGAATATAATCCGGGAAAATTCCTGCCCGCTTTCAGGGAGAAGGCATCCGAATTAAACGAGCAAAACACACTCCTTTTGGCAACGGACAGCATGCAAATCGGTATCCGGCAGATCGCCGGGCTCATTGCCCGCAGGATTGTCTGCCGTGTCAAACCTGGAGACCTCGTGGAACAGGGAAACCGTTTCGGACTGATCCGGTTTGGCTCGCGAGTGGACCTTTTCCTTCCTTCCCAAGTAGAAATTCTTGTAAAACCAGGACAGAAGGTCAAGTCAGGGCTGACTCCTATTGCCCGAATTAAAAGATAATTCTTGCTTTTTATTTTTCATTGCCATATAATTCCAACGTTAATAAGCATAATTAATCGGCATCTTCATCCGACTATATATATTTACTACTGATGAATGAATGAAAGTTAGATAGTAATGTTTTTTTTACTAAACAGTCGATTATAATGATTAAGAGGGGATAATGAAAAAGGGTATATATATACTGCCAAGCATTTTCACATTGGGCAATATGTTCTGCGGATTTTATGCCATCATTGCAGTGCTGAGTGATCACTTTCAGACTGCTGCCGTAGCCATCCTGCTTGCTGGTGTCTTTGACGCACTCGACGGCAGGGTAGCTCGATTGACTAATTCATGTTCAAAATTCGGTGTTGAATTCGATTCCCTGGCCGATCTGGTCTCTTTCGGATTGGCCCCCGGAATCCTGATCTACATGTGGGCCTTAAAGCCCTTTGGAAGAATCGGGTGGCTTGCATCCTTTCTTTTTGTGGTCTGCGGGGCACTCAGGCTGGCCAGATTCAATTGCCAGATCCATACATCAGAGAGCAGGAGCTTTACCGGGTTGCCCATCCCTATGGCTGCGGGGACCATTTCCTCTTTTATCATTCTAAATCACTTCCTCCTGGGGCCAAACGGAAGAAAGCCCATATTGATTGCCATACTGGCCTATGCCCTGGCCTTTTTGATGGTGAGCACCGTCCGATATCGAAGTTTTAAACAGATCAATCTGAAAGAAAAAAAGCCCTTTCACGTGCTTGTTATGATACTGCTTTTCTTGCTTGTGGTTGCAGCAGAACCTAGGGTGATGTGTTTCCTGATCTTTTTTGGCTATGTTGTGTCCGGACCGACCGAGCTTTTATTGAGGCATGTGAGGGTATTTCATCCCCTCGCCATAGCCAAAAAACATGGGTCGAGGATTATGAAAGGAGATAAAGGTGAGTACCGATAGAATCATCATCTTTGACACAACCCTCAGGGATGGAGAACAGTCTCCCGGAGCGAGCCTGAATATCACAGAGAAACTGCAGATCGCCAAACAACTGGCAAAACTCAATGTGGATATTATAGAGGCAGGATTCCCTGTAGCCTCTCCAGGCGACTTCGAAGCAGTCAAAAGGGTGGCTCAGGAAGTCGAAGGACCGGCTGTGGCAGGCCTTGCCCGGACCACAAAGGGGGATATCGAGCGTGCGTGGGAAGCGGTAAAATATTCGAAACGGCCCAGAATCCACACATTTATCGCCACATCCGATATTCACATGAAATATAAGCTCAAAAAGGATAGGAACGAAGTGCTGGCCATGGCCAAGGAAGCCGTGAGCCTTGCAAGATCCCTCTGCCCGGATGTGGAGTTCTCAGCAGAGGATGCATTCCGGTCGGATCGCGATTTTCTGTGCCGCATGATCGAACTCGCCATCGATTCAGGGGCAACCACGATCAACATACCGGATACTGTGGGTTATGCCATTCCCCCGGAATTCGGGGCATTGATCAAACTCATCTGCGAGAGGGTCCCCAATATGGACAAGGCCATCCTGAGCTGCCATTGCCATAACGACCTGGGGCTCGCTGTGGCCAATTCACTGGCAGCCGTTGAAAACGGGGTCAGGCAGGTGGAGTGTACGGTAAATGGTCTGGGAGAAAGGGCCGGAAATGCAGCCATGGAAGAGATCGTCATGTCCATCCGGACAAGGCCGGATTTTTTTGATATACATACGGATATCCGCACGGAGGAGATATACAAAACCAGCAGAATGGTGAGTCACCTGACAGGCATTGCGGTTCAGAGGAACAAGGCCATTGTGGGCGAAAATGCCTTTGCCCACGAGGCCGGGATCCATCAGGACGGGGTGCTCAAGGAAAAGACCACTTACGAGATCATGACACCCGAGTCCATCGGGCTGAAGCAGAGCAAGATGGTCCTGGGAAAGCATTCAGGCAGACATGCCTTCTCTGACCGTCTGGCTGAAATGGGTTATGAGCTCTCCCCTGAGGATTTGAACAAGGCCTTCGATAGGTTCAAGAAGCTGGCGGATAAAAAGAAAGAGGTGTTTGACGAAGAGCTCCAGGCCTTGGTGGAAGATGAGATATACGCCATTCCCGAGGCCTTCGTGCTGGACTATATCCATATATCGAGCGGAGACCATACCATACCCACGGCTACCATCAAATTGAAAAAAAACGGGGAGATACTGCAGGACTCGGCCTGTGGGGATGGTCCTGTGGACGCCACTTACAATGCCATAGACCGTCTGACGAAAATGCCGGGCACGTTGATCTCCTATGCGATTAATGCCGTGGCTGGCGGAAAGGATGCCATGGGCGAGGTCAATATCAAGGTCCAGGTAGGTGATCAGATGTTCACCGGACGCGGTGTATCCACCGATGTCATCGTGGCCAGTGTCAAGGCATATCTAAACGCCATTAACAAGGCCGTTTACAGGAATGAGAAAAAGCCGGGGGAGAAACAGCCCTCTCTTTAAAGCCTACGGGAAACACTCATATGTCTTTATCCATGACCATCAGTCAAAAAATCCTGGCACAACATGCCGGAAAGGCCTCTGTCCGGCCGGGGGAGTTCATCAAGGCCAAGGTGGATTGCTGCCTGGGGAATGATATTACCGCGCCATTGGCTATCAATGAATTCGAGCGGATTGGTGCAAAAAAGGTCTTTGACAGGGAAAGGGTTTATCTGATCCCTGATCACTCCACACCCAACAAGGATATCAAATCGGCCCAGCTCGCTTTGCAGCTCAGAAAATTTGCCAAGGCGCAAGGGCTGAAATACTATTTCGAGGTGGGTCAGGTGGGGATAGAACACGCCCTGATCCCTGAACAGGGGCTGATTCTGCCCGGTGAATTGATTATAGGAGCTGATTCTCACACCTGTACTTACGGGGCGATGGGGGCGTTTGCCACAGGTGTGGGCAGTACTGATCTGGCAGCTGCTATGATTACAGGGGAGATCTGGTTCAAGGTCCCGGATACTATCAAATTTATTTTTAAAGGAGAATTGAAACCATGGGTGAGCGGAAAAGACCTCATCCTCTATACTATAGGAAAAATCGGCGTGGATGGCGCCAGATATATGAGTATGGAATTCACCGGACCGGCCATCGACGGACTTACCATGGACGATCGATTGACCATGTGCAACATGGCCATTGAGGCGGGTGCAAAAAACGGCATCATTGCGCCGGATCAGAAGACATTGGATTACTGCAAAGAGAGGGCAGTGCGCAGATTCGAACCCGTATACGGCGACGACGACGCATCCTATAGGGAGATATACGAATGGTCCGTGGAGGCAATCGCGCCCCAGGTGGCCTTTCCGCATCTTCCTTCAAATACCAAAGCGATCGACGAGGTGGGCACCATCAACATCGATCAGTCTGTGATAGGCTCCTGTACCAATGGGAGGATGGAGGATTTGAGGATTGCTGCCAAGGTATTGAAGGGGAAGAAGGTGCATCCGGATGTGCGCCTCCTGATCTTTCCGGCCACTCAGAGGATCTATAAACAGGCATTGCAGGAGGGTCTGCTGGAGATCTTCATCGATGCGGGTGCCGTGATCTCACCACCCACATGCGGCCCCTGCCTTGGGGGGCATATGGGTGTTCTTGCAGAAGGGGAAAGGGCCATTGCCACCACAAACCGAAATTTTGTGGGACGTATGGGGCATCCCCAGAGCGAGGTTTACCTGGCAAATCCGGCTGTGGCAGCTGCTTCCGCTATCCTTGGACGGATAGGCGGACCGGAGGAGATCAAGAGTGACCGATGATATGAAAAAGATTAAGGGTAAGGCGTGGAAATACGGAGATAACATCAATACGGATGAGATCATCCCTGCCAGATACCTAAATACCACCGATCCTCAGGAATTGGCCAGACACTGTATGGAGGATCTGGACCGGGAGTTTGTATCCCAGGCCAAACCCGGAGACATACTGGTCGGAGGTACAAACTTCGGGTGCGGCTCTTCCAGGGAACATGCACCCTTGTGTATCAAAGCTGCAGGGCTGAGCTGTGTTATTGCAGCCAGTTTCGCCAGGATCTTTTTCAGAAATGCCATCAATATCGGGCTGCCCATCATCGAATCCGAAGAGGCATCAACCAGGATACGATCCGGGGACGAGATCGAGGTCCTGGTGGGAGCCGGCAAGGTCCTGAACCTGACCCGGAACGAGGAATACGAGATCGTCCCGTATCCGCCCTTTATGAAAGAACTGATTGCAAGCGGCGGATTGATGAACTATATCAAAGGAGTCATTTCATGAAAAGTTTTTCTTTGATCTTTTTGCTGGCTATATTGTCTTGCTTCTTGATCGTCATTCTGTTTCTGGGGATCGGCATCCTGGCCAGCCTATTTTTACCGGTCTCTGCCTTTCAGACCGCTTTACTCCTGATTGCCCCCTTTTGCTGCCTTTTGATCCTTTTCCCTTTGTTGTTGATTAATCAAAAGATGGAAGAGATGGTCGTCATGATGGAAGAGGATTATATGCTCTGGGATGATGAGTGGACGGATAATAAAACCAAGATGGAAAAGAAAAAAAGGACGCGGGCGAAGCAAAGGCAAAACAAGATCATTGTCATGGGAAATTCACCGATCATTGAGCAAGACGCCCCTTGCCCTTGTGGAAGCGGTAAAAAATACAAAAACTGCTGTGGTGAAAAGAATCAAACCAAAAAAAACGAAGGAGAGTAATCCATGCATCAAATCGCTGTCATACCCGGGGATGGTATAGGCCCGGAGGTCGTCAGGGAAGGAATGAAGGTCCTTGATATGGCCTCTCAGGTGACCGGGTTCCAATATAAAGCGCACCATTTTGATTTCGGCGGGGATCGGTATTTGAAGACAGGTGAGATCATCCCGGACTCGGCCATGAATGAACTGAAAAAGATGGATGCCATCTATCTGGGTGCGGTCGGCCATCCCGAGGTAGAACCCGGTGTACTGGAAAAGGGGCTTTTATTGAGACTCCGTTTTGAACTGGATCAGTATATCAACCTCAGGCCGATCAAGCTTTATCCCGGGGTATGGACCCCCCTCAAGGACAAGGGACCGGATGAAATCGATTTCGTTGTGGTGCGTGAAAACACGGAAGGCCTTTATGTGGGGATCGGTGGATTCCTTAAAAAGGGGACAAAGGATGAGGTGGCCATCCAGGAGATGATTAATACCAGAAAGGGTGTTGAGCGATGTATTCGTTATGCATTCGATCTCACCAGAAAAAGGAACAAAGAAAAGAAGTTGACCCTCTGCGACAAGGCAAATGTATTGACCTATGCCCATGATCTCTGGGAAAGGGCATTTGCTGAAGTTGGAGAGGAATATAGGGATATTAAGAAGGATCACGCCTATGTGGATGCCACATGCATGTGGATGGTCAAGAATCCAGAATGGTTTGATGTGATCGTGGTATGCAATATGTTCGGGGATATCATCACTGACCTCGGTGCCATGATTCAGGGTGGACTGGGAATAGCCGCCTCCGGGAACATCAATCCTGAAGGGGTCTCCATGTTTGAACCCATTCATGGTTCCGCACCCAAATATGCAGGCAAAGGTGTAATCAATCCGCTGGCCACCATATCCGCCGCTCAGATGATGCTGGAACACCTCGAGGAATACGAAGGGAGCAGGTTGATTGAAAAGGCCATTGTATCATTACTCTCCAGTGGCAAACTCAAAGATCTTTCCACCAAAAGCGGATATAAGACACATGAAATCGGGGATATGGTAGCGGATCTCGTCAGGGATCCCAGTCTGGTTAAATGAGGTTTGGATGATGGACAAAAAGGATAAATATCGCGTGGCAGTAGTAGGAGCCACAGGGGCTGTGGGCAAGGAGATGATCTCGGTGCTGGAGGAAAGGGCCTTTCCTGTGAGCGAACTGATACCAATGGCCTCATACAGAACTGCAGGGACACAGGTCTCTTTCGGCAGGAAATCCATTACGGTGAAGGAGCTCAAAAAGGACTCCTTCAAGGAGATAGATCTGGCCCTTTTTTCAGCAGGCGCAAGCGTGAGCCTCAAGTTTGCTCCCCATGCGGTCAAGGCCGGCACCGTGGTGGTGGACAACAGCAGCGCCTTCCGAATGGACCCCGAGGTTCCCCTGGTGGTCCCTGAAGTGAATCCCGGTGACATTCAAAAGCACAAAGGCATCATCGCCAATCCCAATTGCTCCACCATACAGATGGTTGTCGCAATGAAGCCGATCCATGACCGCGCCAGGATCAAAAGGATTGTGGTATCCACCTATCAAGCGGTATCCGGCACAGGAAAAGAGGCCATGGATGAATTATTCGAACAGAGCAAGATGATATTCAATTTTCAAAAAAACGAGATCCGGCCAAAGGTTTATCCCCATCAGATCGCATTCAACTGTCTCCCGCATATCGACATCTTTCTGGATAATGCGTATACCAAAGAAGAGATGAAGATGGTGAATGAGACCCAAAAGATCATGGGGGATGATTCCATTCGTGTCACTGCCACCACAGTCAGGGTGCCTGTGTTTATAGGGCATTCCGAGTCGGTGAATGTGGAACTGGAAAAGGATCTATCCCCTGAGGAATGCAGGGAAATCCTAGGAAACAGCCCGGGGGTGGTGATTGTGGATGATCCCTCCCAGAATATCTATCCTCTGGCTATCAATGCCGCAGGTGAGGACCCTGTTTTTGTGGGTCGCATTCGCAGGGACGAAAGCCTCCCCTCAGGACTTAATATGTGGATCGTTTCGGACAACCTGCGAAAGGGCGCTGCGCTCAATGCCGTGCAAATCGCAGAGCATCTGATCGGGCACAGGGTCATGGAGGCGGATATAAAGATTATTTGATGATCCCCTTCTGATTACCGATTCTATTGATTATCAGATAAATCCCTAAGAAATCTTTTCATCCGATCCCTTATTTATGCCCTTTGACCTTGCCCTTTTTTACAAAGACCATAATTTCCCGTGCGATCAAAACGCAATCATATCGCAGGCGCTGTGAGTGTCAGATTGAAATTCCCGTAGTCGTCACTGAGCAGCTTGGTCAGGTCTTTGATATAGTATGTACCCGTCATGGTCGTAGGACTGGTCAATGTGCATGTCAGGGTGATTTCATACAGGGTCACAGTAGTGGTAAGGATTAAAAGTGATGAAAATACCGTATTATTTCCGCCGGTCAGGACAAATGAGGTGCCCCCATCATAGAGCCCGCTGATCTCTGCAGGTATGGAATTCGTAAACTTGTTGAGGATAAGGTTAACCTCACCGATCAAAGCGCCGTTTATCTCGTCTTCTATAAGGCTCATATTCATTATGCCTGCATTCAGCTTGATCAAACTGTACCAGGTGCCTGTCCATGTGCCGGCCTGTTCAGCAGCCACAACCGGGGCAGCGGCCAGAGCGCCTTGACCCCCTATGTTAAGAAGGCCAAGATTGGATAATAGATTAAGGGAGCCAAACATGCCTCCCAGGCCACCAAGGCCATAGAGCCCTCCACCAAGTCCATAAAGGCCTCCAAGACCGCCGTAAAGCCCACCCAGGCCATAAAGGCCGCTCATTCCGTAGAGCCCGCCCAGGCCATACAAGCTGCTCATTCCATAGAGTCCACCATAGAGCCCCCCGAGGCCATAAAGACCGTAGCTCCCTGATCCGTAAAGACTTGACCCATAATAGGCTTCGGCAGAATTCAAAGAGCTAAAGGTGAAAACAGAAAAACAGAGCATAATGATAAAAATAAAATAAAGGAATTTAACGCTCTCATCACTTACAATGCTAACCATCTCCGGCCTCCATCAACTTTTTTTAATAAAAAAATATAAACTTTCAGTCTTCTATGAATCAAAGCAATTACCATTCCAGATCACATTCGATGCCTCAGGTTATTTATTCTTCAAAAATATAATTTATATATAAAATATTATAATTATTTACAAGCAATAAAATGCCTCATGTATAAGAATCATAGGGAATGTATAAAAAATATGAAAGGAATTCCCTTTTTAGAAGGGTTTCATATTATCTTATTTTGGTGTGCAAGATTTGAAAGGCTGATAGGTCAAAGAAGGGACCCTGTCATTTCGATTTTACCTCAATACAACCATAAGGACCTTTGTGGATCTGTTCAGTATACAAGCTGATTCAGGATTTCAGGGGTTGAATCGACCTGCCAGATCCCTAAACGGGTCAGAGTAAAATCGTATCTCACGGGATCATCCGGAGTGATTCTCCGAAATGCACATGTGATTTCCCGGGCTGTTTTGATATCGGCCTGTCTCCTTTCGGTCATATGAAGGGCCAGACTAATCCTGTGCAGATGTGTATCAAGGGGTACAATTAGTTTGGAGGCAGGTACCCTTTCCCATCCCCCGGGGTCCACATCGTCCTCCCGTACCATCCAACGCAGAAAAAGGTTCATCCTTTTACATGCACTCCCTTTAAAGGGTGATGGAATCAGTGTATTTTTCCTGCAAAGGTCCGAACCCATCAATCTCCGGGTAAATAATCCCAGGGCAGGAAACACGCTGCCATCCTCATCATTCAGACCTGTCCTAAAACACTCATAGAGAGAACCATATTCCTGAATGATCCGTTTGGCCCCAAAAAGCATGATCGACAAATCTTCACCTGTTGTGAATCGATGTTTAAAGTCCCTGAAGGTCAAACGGAGTGATTTCAATGAGGAAGAATTCAGAAAATAATAGGGTTCCGGCATCCGCTCAAGGACTGTTGATACGCTTTTCAGGATCTGTTCCACCCTGCCATAGGCAAGGGATGATGCGATAAGACCTACTATCTCCCGATCACTAAGATTTTCATAATGATAAAGAAACTCCAAAGGATCGGGATGAACATTTTCACGACGGTTATGTGTCCGGTATAATGCTTCAAGCCTTATCTTGTTTATTTTTGGCCTCATATTCGCTTTTTGTATCTTTATATACTTTACACGAGCACAATTGCGTCTTTTGGAGCTCGCCGCAGAATTTGCAGAGAACAAAGAGATCGCGAAGAGATTTAATCAAAACCGCTGCATTCCCTGTGTTCTCTGTGGTTAAAAAATCAATTTGTGACCATTTTAAGTATGATCTCTTTGGGTTTTGATTCCCCGAAGCCTTCTTCAAAATAAAAAAAATGTCTTTTCGAAAAAGGGTATTCATAATATATGAAAACCGGGATTCATTTACAACCCATACCATGGATCTTACACTTTAAAACCCCAACATATTGGTAATAAAAGAAAAAGGACATCTAAATATTGACAGAATTATAGATACTTGTTATTATAATCATAGTGGGCTAATTTGTATTTATAAATATCTATATATGGCTTTATGTTGTTTTTTATAAGGCTTATCCCCTTTTATAAAAAGAAAAATCGTTTTTCACTGGTAGGTAGAAAACTGTCCTGTTCCTTTAATGAACCTATCTAAATGCACAATCCATTAGGAGTTAGGGAATATCAGGAATCCTTGAAAAACAGATCTGCAAGAAAGGCAGGATATGGCGTCTGAAAATAATGATGCGGTAAACTTTGTAGCCGGCATCAAATTTGACGAAAAAGGTCTGGTTCCGGCAATCATCCAGGATTACCAGAACGATCAGGTACTGATGATGGCTTATATGAATCAGGAATCATTGCTTGAAACAATAGAGTCCGGCAGAACCGTTTTTTGGAGTCGGTCCAGACAATGTATATGGAGAAAGGGAGAGACTTCGGGTAATATTCAAAGGGTGAAGGAATTATTTTATGACTGTGATAAAGACACACTTCTTTTCAAGGTGGAGCAGGTAGGGGCGGCATGTCATACAGGAAATAGGTCATGTTTTTACCGTTGCTTAGAGGACATTAATTCTTGACTTTTTAGAAACATTTCGATATAATTGTAGTTTAAATCAATTCAAGAAAACACTTTTAAATATACGATATATGAATGTGGAGGGAGGGATAATGATTGCCGGTTGTGAGACCAAAAGAGGACGAGTCCTTTGAGAGTTTGCTTAAACGCTTTAAGAAGACGAGTGAAAAGGCAGGAATCCTGGCAGAATACAAAAAAAGAGAGCATTATGAGAAACCGAGCACCAGGAAAAAAAGAAAGGCATTAGCAGCAAAAAAAAAGGCCCTGAGAAGAAGATAATCAGCCATATTTTATCCTAAAATTCAGCGATTTTTTTTAATTAGCGTAAAAATCTTTACCCTAAGAAATGGAACCAAACAATAGCAAGAGTCGTGTTTATGAATTTTGCTGACCTTAAATAATTCAGGGGTGAGGCCATTTTAGGGCAAAGACCACCATATATGATTGAGCCAGCGAGGATTCGGGTCCTAGGCCACCCGAGTCCTTTTTTTTGCCTCCTTTAATCCTTTTTCTTAGTAGTCAGTCGATATGCGTCTAAAACAGATATACGATCATATTATCCAGATAGGCATAAATAATGACCCACGCGGGCAAGATGGGATACAAAGGATCCTTGAAGCCACTCAAAAGGAGTATGAAGGCCTCAAGGATAATGAGAAAACACATTTTGACCTGGAGAGGCTCAAGAATCCCTTTGCGGATACAAGGATTCTTAATGGAGATCCCGAAACTGATGTGAAGACAGTACTCTCCGGGATAGACATGGAGGTAGGGGAAATCCTTTTAGCCGAAAGATTGAGAGAAAAAGGCAGGTCCATCGACGCGATTATTTCTCATCACCCGGAAGGGGAAGCCCTGGCGGCCTTTTATCGGGTCATGAGTTTACAGGCCGATATTCTGAACCAATTGGGTGTATCCATTACGGTTGCCGAGGCCCTTCTCGAAGAGAGGATGAAAGAAGTCGCCCGAAAAATCATGCCAATAAACCACAACCGCGCTGTGATGGCTGCTCAACTTCTGGATATCCCCTTTTTATGCTGTCATACCCCTGCGGATAATTCAGTTTACGCCTATCTTCAAGATATGTTTAACAAAAAAGGGCCTTACCTGGTGGGCGATGTTTTGGACCTTCTCATGGAAATCCCCGAGTATCGTCACCAGGCAAAGATGAACGCCGGGCCAAAAATTCTGATAGGCAGTAAAGACAAAAGGTGCGGTAAGATCTTTGTGGACATGACAGGAGGCACTGAGGGATCAAAGGCGATTTATCAGAATCTTGCACAAGAGGGATTGGGCACTATTGTGGCAATGCATCTGAGCGAGGAACACAGGAAAGAGGCAGAAGCCTGTCATCTCAATGTCGTGGTTGCCGGTCATATTGCAAGCGACAGCCTTGGAATGAACCTTGTCTTTGACCAATTACGCAAGCATGATCGTCTCGAGGTGATACCCTGCTCCGGATTGGTTTACAATGCAAGGGCATAACGGCCCGAATTCTTTTTTAATGGATAATCATTCACTGGATGTCTTAGAATTCGATGCGGTACGGGAAAGATTGTCGTCTTTTGCCTGTTCCGAGCCAGGGAAAAAACTCTGCCTGAATATTTCTCCGAAACAGGCAAAGCCAGAAATAGAGCAGGAATTACTAGAGGTACAGCAGACAAAAGAGGCCGTTTCAATCCATGGTCGGCTTCCCCTTTCAGGACTCATGGATATCAATCCATACCTGGCAAAATCAGACCAAAACGGGATATGTTTGGACCTCCCGGAGCTTCTGGAGATTGAAAAATTTTTGGATCTGGTTCACGAAGTGATCCAATGGTTCTCTCAGATCACTGAGGCATATTCAAGCCTGACCCTTTTTGGGGATCAACTGATTCCTTTAAAGGCATTGAAGAATAAACTGATTGCCTGTATCGATCCTTTAGGAAATGTGAAGGATTCAGCCAGCCCGTTACTCGGGAAAATCCGCACACAGATCAGGCGTGAGAAGGAGAAGATTCTCCATATATTGGAGGGCTTTCTGAAGGAAGAATCCGGCCAGGAGGCGCTTCAAGGAGATTTCATTACACTGCGCAATGATCGTTATGTCATTCCTGTAAAGGCTGGCAGAAAAGGGATGATCGAGGGTATTGTCCATGATGAATCTGGCAGTGGTGCGACCCTTTTTATCGAACCGATAACCTCTGTGGAGGCACAAAACAGTTATAGAAGACTGAAAATTAAAGAGAAGGAAGAAATCAAAAGGATATTTTTTGAACTGAGTCGTTCCGTATCGGAACATTCCGAAGCACTGAGTAAAAATCTGGAGATCCTGACAAAACTGGATTTCATACAGGCAAAGGCAATGTTCAGCCAAGCCATCGAAGGTATTGCACCAAGCATAAGTCCTGAGCCTCAGATCCGTCTCAAAGGTGCAAGGCATGCCCTCCTGATATTCAGGCATATGGATTCCCCAAATATGGGCTCTGAACCTGTAGCCATCGACATCGAGCTGGACCAGGATACCAGGTCCTTAGTCATCAGCGGCCCGAATACAGGGGGAAAAACCGTTACATTAAAGATGGTTGGACTGCTCCAGATCATGATGCAGTCGGGATTGCATATACCCGCAAAGGAAGGGACCGAACTCGGCATTTTCAACGAGGTTCTTGCGGATATCGGGGATGAGCAGGATATCGAAAAGGATCTTTCTTCCTTTTCTTCGCACATTAAAAATCTGACCCGAATTTTGAAAAATGTGGGTCCAAGCAGCATTGTCCTGCTGGATGAACTCGGTTCGGATACCAATCCGACCGAAGGCGCAGCCATAGGAATTGCGGTTTTGGAATATATCTTAAAAAGGGGATCCCTGTGTCTTGTCACAACCCATCATAATGGGCTCAAGGCATATGCATCTTCTCACCACGGTGAGGTGAAGAATGCATCCATGGGATTCGACTCCGAAAACAAAACGCCTACCTACAGATTGCATATAGGCTATCCGGGCAGCAGTAATGCCCTTGGGATTGGTGCCAAATTGGGCCTGCCCGCAGAAATCCTTGAAAGCGCCCGTATGCATATGGGTAGGGGTGAGGTTCAACTGGAGAATCTCTTATGCAGACTTGAACAGCAGGAGAAAGGATTAACAGAGAAAATCGATCAACAGGAAAAGATTCTGGATGAGACAAGGTCGATTCGGGAGAGATATACACACCTCCTGTCCGATCTGGAGGAAAAAGAGGCACGGATGGCAAAAGATGCCGGTTCCCGAGTGCAGGCCATTGTTGATAATGCACGAAAAGAGATCGAAAGGGTGATTGCGGAATTGAAGCGATCCACACCAACCAGCAAGGCCATCAAAGATGCGCATCAGGATCTGAAGGCGGTGGCAAAGAGATATTCACCTTCATCGTCCGGGGATATCACTCACAAGGGCCTCGAAATCGAAAAGATTGCTGTTGGTCAGCCTGTGATTATATGTGATCTCAAAGAAAAGGGCATAGTCAGTCGTGTGGACCAGGAAGAGAATAAGGTTTGGGTCATGGTGGGGCCTTTGAAATTTCAGGTCAAGGCAGATGAACTGAAGCCTGCAGAAGCCTCCGTTCATAGGAAGGGCAGGGATGAGGTCTCCGCCGGCAGAAGGGTGCACATGTCTTCCTCCGTATCCGTTAAAGAGGTCAGCCCCAAACTGGTGGTCATCGGCCAAAGGGTCGATGATGCGCTTCAAAATATAGATAAATACCTTGACAATGCGATTATGGCGCGATTTTCTTCAGTCTCCATAATCCACGGGAAGGGGACCGGGAGACTCAAAAAGGCGATCGAGACATTTCTGACCTCTCATCCTCTGGTGGCCTCTTTTAAAGGGGGCACACCACAAGAGGGCGGGGCAGGGGTGACCATCGTAGAGTTGGTATCGTAGGGGGAGGAAGATGGCCATTAACGAGAATGATAACACCCAGGCCGAGATACTCCAGAGGATCGATATCATAGACCTGATATCCGAATATGTAAACCTCAAAAAAAGAGGAAAAAATTATACAGGGCTATGCCCTTTTCATTCTGAGAAGACCCCTTCTTTTCATGTGGACAAGGAAAAACAGCTTTTCTACTGTTTCGGATGTCATATAGGTGGTAACGCCATCACCTTTTTAATGAAGATAGAGAATCTGGCATTCCCTGAAGCCCTGGAGCGCCTGGCCAGAAGATGCGGATTAACGCTTTCGAAAGGCAAGGGAAAGAATTCAGGGGCATCATCCAGTGAAAAGCAGCAGATCCTGGAGATTAACCTGGCTGCAAAGGGATATTTTGAAAGGAAATTGTGGGCAGGAGGACCCGGATTACATTATTTACGAAAAAGGGGACTGGAAGAGGATCTGATCAAGGCATTCGGACTGGGATTCGCCATTGATTCGTGGGACGGGCTGCTTTCCCATCTGAAGCAATCCTGCCCCATAAAACTCTTGCTCAAGGCAGGGCTGATCTGTACAAGAAAAAATGATACAGGTTATTATGACCGTTTCAGGAAGCGTGTCATTTTTCCGATACATAACATTTACGGGGATGTTTGTGGTTTTGGAGGCCGGTTGATCGAGCATTCCGAAGAAGCTCCCAAATATCTGAATTCCCCGGAGACTCCGGCATACTCAAAGGGACAGGGATTTTACGGCTTGTATCTGGCAAAAGAGGGCATCCGCCAGGCAAAACAGGCGATTATTGTTGAGGGTTACCTGGATTTGCTCACCCTGTTTCAAGCCGGTTTCAGGAATGTCATAGCGACCCTGGGTACGGCTCTGACATTAAATCAGGTCCGGCTTTTAAAGCGATACACAAACCATGTCATCCTGGTGTTCGACTCGGATCTTGCCGGATTGAAAGCAACCGAGCGAGGCATAGAGCTTTTTCTGGAACAGGGGATGGATGTGAGGGTGGCCATTCTGCCTGCGGGAAAGGACCCTGACAGTTTGATCAGGGAAGAGGGCAAGGAGAGATTTGCGCAGAGCATCCAAGTGGCCCAGCCCTTTATCGATTTCTTACTTAACTCTCAAGGAGAGGTCAAAGGGGAGGTGATAGGACAGAAAAAGGTTGAAAAAACGGACCAGATTTGCCATTTCTTGGCAAAAGTAGGGAACCCCCTTGAACGAGACGGATATATTCACTATACCGCGCAGAAAGTGGGGATCTCGGAGGATGCCATCAGGCAGCGGCTTAAGCAAATCCAAGGACCTGTGAAATCTGTCCGGGTACGGCCCCACTGCAACCCGGAGGTGCTTTCCTCCTCAAAGAATGGAGGATCTGTTGAAAGGCTGCTCATCAAACTCGTATTGGAGCTGGGGGCCCCATCCAAGTTTATCCTGCAAAATGTGGATGAAACTGATTTTAAGGACCCCGAAATGAGAACATTGGCGGGTATGATCCTGGACCAATGGCGGCAAGGGTTTTCCATAGAGCCCCGTCATTTTTTAATGAATCTGGAATCAGAAAGGCAGAAGGAACTGTTTTCACAAGTAATGATCGGCACGGAAACCTTCGAGGATCCCGAACAGGCGGTTCAGGACTGCATCAAAAAAATTCGTCAGGAAAGGATCCACCAACAGTTGAAAGGGATCAAGCAGAAATTGGACTCGGAGGTATTGTCAAAGGACGAAGAGGATATTCTTCTGGAGGAATACCGTCGGTTAAAAAAGAACGCTTGTACCTTTAACTTTGTATAGGATTTTTTTGAAAAATTATCCTATAAAGTTTATATTATAATATAGCTTTTTTATTTTTCAACAAACCGATAGAGCAAAAGAATTTGAAATTCGACATGATGAAAGGAGCCAGAATGTCGTCTGAAGGGAAATTGGCCCAGGTAAAGGATCAACTTGTTCACATTGGTAAGGAAAAGGGATATCTGACTTACGATGAACTGAATGATTCTTTGCCCGAAGACGTGGTGTCCTCCTCAGAAATTGATAGTGTTTTTATCATGCTCGACGGCATGGACATTAATGTCATTGAATCTGAAGAAAAGAAAAAGTTTGCAACGGAAAAATTAGAGCCAGAAGATAAACTGGAATCATTTGAAATCTCCGAGGCAGAGCTTTCTTCAGAATATCTTGGTCGCACGGATGACCCTGTTAGGATGTATTTAAGAGAGATGGGAATGGTTCCCCTCTTGACAAGGGAAGATGAAGTGAATATCGCCAAACGGATCGAGTCGGGTCGTTTAAAGATGCTCAAAGCCATCACCCAGACGCCTATAGCCAGCCGGGAATTGATTTCACTCAAAGAAAAGCTGCTTCAAGACAAACGTGATTTCAACGGGAATGAAGAAGAGATTGTTAACGACACTTCGCTCCAGAAAGACGACATTTGTAAATATATCGATCTAATCGAAGGCATCGAGGCCATTGAAGAGGAGATCGAATCTTTACAAAAAGAAAGGGGTAAAAAGGGTGTTTCGGCCTCGGACAAGAGGCATCTTAGCAACCAAATAAAGGCCAGACGCCATCAGGTCACCAAGATGGTCCGGATGATCCCTCTTGATTCAAGGCAAATCGCGCAGATAGCAGACAGGATTAAACTGTTTCTGGACCATATGGATCATTCCCTTACGGAGATTGAGGCATGCGAAGACCAAATGCAGATCTCCTTTAATGAGATGCGCAATTATATGAGAAAGATCAAGAAGAATGAGATATCTCCCTCTGAGATGCCTTTTTCGCTTGATGAATTGCTCTGTTTCGAAAGAACCATCCAGAACGCCAGACGTCGGATAAAAAAGGTCGAACAGGAAAGCGGTCTGACGGCCAATCAATTACACGAAATCTATCGGCAAATAGAGGAAGGCTGCGAAGAAACCGATCAGGCCAAGAAGGAACTTGTGGAGGCCAATCTCAGACTGGTGGTCAGCATTGCAAAAAAGTACACCAACAGAGGCTTACAGTTCCTCGACCTGATTCAGGAGGGTAATATTGGATTGATGAAGGCAGTGGATAAGTTTGAATACAAACGCGGCTATAAATTCAGCACTTATGCCACATGGTGGATACGTCAGTCCATCACAAGAGCCATCGCTGACCAGGCCAGAACCATCCGAATCCCTGTTCATATGATCGAAACAATCAATAAGTTGATCAGGACATCCCGTGCCTTGGTGCAGGAATTCGGAAGGGAGCCCAGCCCTGAAGAGATTTCCGAGAGGATGGATATGGATGTGGATAAAGTCAGGAAGGTTCTCAAGATTGCCCAGGAACCCATCTCGCTCGAAACCCCCATAGGGGAAGAGGAAGATACCCATCTGGGTGATTTCATAGAGGATAAAAGGGCAGAATCTCCCCTTGACTCGGTTATCAACATCAATCTCGAAGATAAGACGGACCTGGTACTCCAGACACTCAGTTACAGGGAAGAGAAGGTACTCAGAAAAAGGTTCGGCATATCAGAGATGTGCGAACATACACTCGAGGAAGTGGGGCAGGACTTTGATGTGACCAGGGAAAGGATCAGACAGATTGAAGCTAAGGCCCTGCGAAAGTTGAGGCATCCAAGCCGCAGCAAGCACTTGAAGAGTTTTTATTCCTATTGACAGCGGCAGTGTATTTTCACTCGAAAAGCTTCAAAGGCATAAAGGTGATTCCGACTGATGACGCAATATAACTCATGCCGATGGATTTGATCCGGAGCGTTATATTCGATATATTATGGCTTGTGGAAAAATCCGGGATCATTTCTTTGAGCTTTTTAAACGATATCTTACAAGGGCCCATAGCTCAGTTGGAAGAGCCACCGGCTCATAACCGGAAGGTCCCTGGTTCGAACCCAGGTGGGCCCATTGTTTTACCCGATAATTAAGAGGCGGGTGATGGCGATTGAGCAAAACGACCTTTTTCAGATTTTTGACATTATTGCCCCACCGAATTTGGCGGAATCCTGGGATAACGTTGGCCCTCAGATTATACCGAATCCAATTCAAGATATCAGCAAGGTCCTCCTTTGTTTAGACTGTCATGAACCGGTCATCAGGGAGGCATTGAGGATTGGTGCGGAGCTGATTGTATCGCATCATCCCCTGATCTTTTCACCGCTTTCTACATTCATACATAACCATTATCCCTGCGCCCTAATCCATGAAATCATCCGTTCCGGCATCTCTCTGTTCGTCATGCATACAAACCTGGATAAGGCCATCGGCGGAGTAAATGACAAACTTGCCGCCATATTCGGGCTTAAGGGGATTGCTCCTTTAACCTTGCATTCAGCAGGAGATGATCCAAGCTTATCAGAGATCGGTCTCGGCCGAATCGGGGACCTGTCTGAACCCAAGAAGGTAGCAGATCTATGCCGGTTTATCAAGAAACGCCTCGGACTGCATAAAATAAGGTTTGTTGGAGATCCTGATTTCAAGGTCAAGAGATTGGCAGTCTGTTCCGGAAGCGGTGCGAGTCTTCTTGATGAAGCTTCAAAACAAGGGGCCCAGGCATTGCTTACAGGTGACGTGAAATATCACCAGGCAAGGCAGGCACAGGGAGTAGATATCGTTCTGATCGATGCGGGTCATTTTGCCACGGAACGGATCATTTTGCCCGCACTTAAGGAGCGTTTAACGCAAATGGTTCATGAAAAGGGGGATGGCTCATATTTGGAAATCCACATTTCAGGCACGGAAGAGGACCCTTTTCAGGATTTATGATTTTTTTACAGGCACAATAAAAATGTCCGTCAACCATTACAAGCCACAGGAATTTTTGAGGAAAAAGATAAATTTTTCAAGACGAAGACAAAAGACCACATTCCCAATACGCATCACAAAATCCTCAGATCAGGGAGGGTAACAATTGAATCAGCAACTGGAATATCTGATGGCGCTTCAAGAATTGGATCTTCGCATAAGGATTCTTGATAATGAAATCTCCCTTATGCCTGAAGAAATTGAAAAACTTCGGCAAGGCTTTCAAAAAGAAGAGGAAGCATTGGACTCAGCAAAAAGGAAATTCGATGAGTTGGAAAAGGAGAGACGAAAAAAGGAGCGATCACTCGAGGACGCAGAAGCCAAACAGGGGAAATACAACACCCAACTCCTGTCTGTAAAGACCAATAAGGAATACACCGCCATGCTCCATGAAATCGAGGAGTGCAAGGATGGGATTTCGAACCTCGAGGAAGAGATCCTTCGATTGTTTGATCAACTGGAGGATGCACAGAGGTTGATCAAGGAGGAAAAGCAAACGGTTGATGAAAAGAAAAGGATTTTTGAAAAGGAAAAGGTTCGTATCGAAGCCAAATTGACTGATGTAAAAAGGGAACGCAATGATCTCGAATCTGAGAGGAATGATATCGAGCAAAAATTGGAGGAGGATCTCCTGAAAGAGTATCATAAATTATCCAAATTCAGGAGAGGCATTGCTGTGGCAAGGGCAAAGGATGGTTCTTGTCTGGGTTGTACGATCAAACTCATGCCGCAACTCTTTCAGGAAATAAAGAAAGAAGAGGATCGGATCTTTCGCTGTCCCAATTGTCACCGTATCCTCTTTTATAAAAAGGAAGATAACGAATAATTTCTGATGAATCAGAACGCCATTAATATAGGGTCTAAGAGGAACAGATGATCGCTGGTTTTATCTTTATAAACCGGAGGAAAGTCCGAGCTCCATAGGGCATGATGCTCCGTAACGCGGAGTGGGGGTGACCCTAAGGAAAGTGCCACAGAAAATATACCGCCATTCCTTTATTGGATATGGTAAGGGTGAAATGGCGAGGTAAGAGCTCACCGCTTCGATGGTGACATCGAAGGCATGGCAAACCCCATCAGGAGCAAGACCAAATAGGAAGGCGTTTGAGGGCTGCCCGTCCGAGCCTTCGGGTAGGTCGCTGGAGGCATTGGGTAACCAATGTCCAAGATTAATGATCATCACCCCGGTTATTGACCGGGGAACAGAACTCGGCTTATGGTCCTCTTAGGCCCTTTTCTCTTATTCAATCCTGATGAACTCGTAAAAAGTCAAAAAAATGTCATTGCGAACGAAGTGAAGCAATCTCGTTTGTCATAAAACAAAAATTCTGCAGCGATATCAGGCATGGCCATTCAATAGACAGGGGTCAGCCATTCCCGATATCTTTCATTCTCCCCTTTGACGATACTGAAATAAAGCTTCTGGATCCTCTGGGTGATGGGCCCTACAGTGCCATCTCCGACATTCTTCCCATCCACCTCGATAATGGGTGATACCTGGGCACCCGTTCCGCAGAGAAAGGCCTCGTCGCATATATGAAGCTCCGTCCGATCGATCTTTCTCTCAATAACCGTATAACCCAGTTCCTCTCTGCATATCCCTATCAGGGCCTTTCGTGTAATACCTTCCAGGATATCATCTGCAACGGATGGCGTGATCAGTTCCCTGTCACGGATGATGAATATATTCTCTGCACTTCCTTCGGCCACGTGGCCGTCCGAATTCAGCATAATGGCCTCATCGAGGCCCCTCTCCAGCGCCTCGGTTTTTGCGAGTGCGGAGTTCACATAAATACCGCAGAGTTTGAAACGGGCAGGTACCATGTTCTCAGAAATTCTTCTCCATGTGGACACACATACCCTAATCCCCTTTGACACATCGATATAATCCCCCATGGGGACGGTATAAAGGGTGAAACCCGCTTCATATCCGACAAATTTCGGGGATATCTTGTCCGGGGTATAATAAACCAGAGGACGGATATACACATCCTCCTTGTGGTTATTCTTTTTTACGAGTTCAATGGTGATCCCGCAATAGTCCTCAAGGGAATATGGAAGATCAAAATTCAAAAATCGGCTTCCCTGCATCAGTCTCCTATAATGATCTTCCATTTTCAGGATGTACATCTGTTCATGCTCTTTATTCCAGTAGGCCCTGATACCTTCGAATATGGCAGTGCCATAATTAAAGCTGTTATTTCTTACGTTGATCCTGGCCCCGTCCGATGGTACAAACTGATTATTAAAAAATGTATAAACCATATAACAATCCTCCACACAGTGACATATAACCGCAGGTCATCCTTCAGGCTCAAATCATCAGTGCTTTACCGAGGCTTCGCCTACAATTCGTCCACAATCACCTCAAGGCATAAACTCCCCTCATTAAATAACCCAGGGTTCATTCAATGGCCATAAAATAACATAATATTTTTATATATTAACATATCTCCTTCAATTATATCAAGACAATAGCAGCCATTACTGTGTTGTCATAATATTATAATGATGAAAATATGTTACTGCAACTTACCGGGATTTCAATTTTCTCAGCAAAGGGATCAACCTTCCCCAGTAATGTTTTTCTTCTTATCCCATCAACGTGAGCAGACATATTTACGAAGCAATATAGAAAATGTTGTGAGCGGACATATTTACGGAGCAATATAGGGAGGCTTCTTCTGAATTTTTTTGGCGAAGCGGTGCGTATAAAATTGCAAATATTTGAGCGAAGCGAGTAACCTTACTCTGTCAGGCGGAGCGAAGCGTAGCTACTATGTTGCTTCTCCTGCAACCTAAAATGAATGCATACTATATTTTAGAGCGGAGCAAGCCTTAGAAAATTAAAAAAGCCTTCCCGGCTGGCGGAGTAGATATGCCTGCTCACATCTTTATACTACAGGAGTAAATGTGTCCGCTCACAACCTTAAACCAAGGATTTAAAATGGAATTTGCTAAGAGATTTGCGATGTTTGAGGGGGCGGGGTATTCAAAATATTTCGTCCGGTCCTTCCTTTGATTTTATAATATAGAAGTTCAGGGAAAAAAAGACCGGCAAAAAAACGAAGGAAGGCTCGAGCCCGGCGGCGTTTTATCTTTGGGAGTTTGTTCTCATGGGAGAGTATGGCCACACTGGACTTATATACACGGAGTATCCGAATCTCAGCATTACATATCTTAGCCAACCTTCTCAATGCCTTCTTTGGCCACCAGCTCTTGTGATTCTCCAATTCATTTTCACATATATCCTGCTCGAAAAAATCCGTGGGGGTTGAGATAATCAGATACCTGGAGACTTGAAGTGCATATTTCACAAATTCAACCACATCCCAGGGCTCAAAATGTTCAATGATGTCAATGGCAATGGCCACATCGTATTTAGGCCCCTTGTATTTGGTTAAGAAGTCGAGTGCTTCAGAAATGAATACATGATTATAAATATATCTTTGATGATCCTGGATATACTCCCCATAAACTTCAACGCCTTCAATAATCATTTCCCATGTATGGGGATCGAGTCGATTGCTCATAAAATCGGTCAACTCTCTGATCAGAAAGCCATATTTCCCTGATCCCAGTCCCAAATCAAGCATCCTTTTCGGGTTGACAGCAAGAATGCATTTGACGATCATCGGTACATTTTCAATCCAGCTCGAGGGCATTGATCCCTCCTTTTTTCAAGCCCGCTTCATAAAACAAAAGGGCATTTTTTTGTATATTAAAACATGCATCTACCCGTGCCCGTGCAGTCAATCTATAAGGTTCTCTATCCTTTTTATCCTTTAACGCCCGTAGAATCTCCACCATCCCCTCTGTATCATCCTTACCAACCCTGAATCCGATATCCTTATTGACGATTTCAGGAAAAGCGGATTCATCGGAGGTGATGCATGGCAAACCACATGCCGCAGCCTCAATGACTGAGATACCAAATGCCTCATATTGACTTAACAGGATAAAGATATCCGCGGCATTATAAAGGGACATCGGATATTTTTTCTCTCCGAGATAAATCACTTCCCTTTCCAATCCAAAATGTTTGATTTCCTTTCCGAGTCCTTCCAGGTTCCTTGTGCTACCATATCCCGCAATCAGGTATCTAATCTTCAAGCCTGAATCCAATAATGTTCGGATCACAGGAAAGATATTCTTTATGTTCTTTCTTTCTTCAATCGCCGAAGTGGTCAATAAGACGATCTCTTCCTTTCCTATCCCGAGTTCCTCACGTGCCTTTTTTCTCAGTCCTTCATCAAAGTAATACTGTTCAAGATCAACCCCGTTATGGAATACCTCGGTCCTTTTTATATCAACCATTCCCTCTATACTCTTTTTCACATAATGGCTTACAGCGATCATTTTGTCCGCACTCTCGAACAGCCCGATACGCCTCCCCCTTTCATAGAGCTTGGAGAAAAGCCCGTAATCCTTCTCATAAGGCATATGAAGCAGGACATTATAGCGGAAATCCTTCCTTATCCTTTTCGCAATCACAGCAGCATAGGCCTCTCCGAATCCCAGAGAGATATTGACCTCATGGAATCTTTTGGTCAGGAAAACCCATAAGAATCCCGGAACGGTTGTGAGCCTCTTATACCGATAATGTGGGATATAAATCAGTCGGATATCCTTATCCAGAAAATCCCGTGGGAGACGATCTCTTCTATAAGGACATATGACGGAGACCTGATTACTTTTAAGGGATAAAATATTACAGATATCTATCGTATACCTGGTTATCCCTCTAAGATCTTTAAAGAGATATACATATGCAAAGCCAATCGGATGCGTCATGGGTCTCTTGTAGGATGGAGGAAACACTAATGAAAAGGCCCTGGTTTAACCCAGGGCCTTTTCTATTTACCTGTCTTTTAAAAAATTAGAAGGTATAGAGTATCTCGTGCTTCAGCAGCCAGCAATTCTCATTATCCGGGCCAAAAACATCATCAGTAGTAAGCCAGTAAGCGCCCGTACCTGTAAAGGTCAGATTGTCATAGAGTTTGTAAGCGAGCAGCACATCGATTTCAGTACCAAGGTCGTCTCCGGTTGCCCATTCCGGCTGATTTGTAAAATTGTATTTCTGCACGGAGAATTTACCACTCAGTTGGGGGGTGAGATCTTTAAACGCATAAAGCTGAATGGCGGTCAAGTTACCAATAGCATGGTCATTTGCTCCTATAATCCCTCTGTACATGACGATATGGTCATATGCCTGGCGCTCTGAGAAATGAGAGCTGATAGGAATGAATTGGTCGGATTCGGTAGTGCTAGAGTCATCTTTGTCATGGCCGGAGGTATACAGAAGATTGGCGCCCACTTTGGCCATGGGCAGATCGGCACACACATCCGCAAAAAAGGCATAGCCTGTGATTTCATAATCTGGGAGATTTGTGACGTCACTATCTACCAAGGTGATCTTGCTGTAATCAAACTCAAGTTTAACCTTGATGGGGTTGAAATCCATATCGCCGGTGAGACCCAACCACATTGCGTCAGCACTATCTCTTCCTACCATATCTGTTGTTACAGCGCTATCTTCAATGTCTTGGATAGCATCAACAAGGTCATTTGACATATAACCGATATCAGTAACGTCACCATCAGATCCCATGACCCCAAAGGCACCTAAGGTAATATTCGGGGCGGCCTTGAAATTAAGGGCGATCCCATAGAGGTCTTCATCATCAAAGTCTGATGCTCCGGTTGTACCCTCATTCAACTTAGCGGTAAACAATGACAGATTCACATTCTGCACGGCTGTGCTGACCATCAATGCATCATATGTCTTACAGCTTCCGAGAACAATGTAGTTTCCGAGATCGATGCCCTGGCGGCCGACCTTTACATTGAACTGAGTCTGGGGGACATCAAAATCCAGATAGGCCAGATCCCAGAGTACGGCCTTTGGATTTACATCACCCCATATATCGCCGCTATCAACAGAACAGGAAACATGATTCGGAGATAGCATACGGATCACGCCCTTTAGATTGTCATTGGCCTTGGCTGTGATATAGAGACGGAATCTCTGATCCCAATAGCTAGTGGATTGGGACTCATTTTCCACCTTCTCTCCATCAATATCAAACGCAAAGCCTCTGACCCTCCACTGGCCATTGAAAGAGACCTCTGCTGCCCTGGCAGGCATAGTACTGAAACACATCACTGTTAAGACGAATACTGCAAATGCCAAACAAAATACCTTTTTCATCCCTTTCCTCCTTACATTAACCACAACAAGATTGAACGAACTGCCTGCAAAATTAACCAGAAATCATAAGAAATTTAAATAGCTTTCAATCATGGATCAACGAGGTGTCTGTTCGGGCCACCACCTCCTTTACGAGGAATTGTTTTTGACGGTATGAACTTGATTATTGTTAAAAACACTTTAATCAAATTAAGGGATTTTATATCTCTCCTATCCTAAATAAAAGGCGTATTAAGTGGGTATCCTGGCTGATTATTCCTTTTTATTATATCGGACTAAAGGCCATGGACCACCCCCTTCATACCCCCTTTTAAGAATCAACCAAAACACGCTTTTGGATACTACCCTTAAAATAACCAGAATATAGCACTGGATATTTTAATTGTCAAGTCTTCAAATTGGTTTTTTTCTGTTATATCTATCAATAAAATAGGATCTTGCTTGGATTGGTCTCCCAGAATTTTCCTATACCGCTTATCAGGACCATGGATAGGACAAGATCTTTATCATTGTTGCAATTTATATCACCTATTCCCACATCAGTCAAATAGGCATCGATCTGTCCTGAGCACCAGACCTCACTGAATGAGATCCCGTTCCATTCGATAAGACAGACCTCACCCTTTCGAAAGAGCCGGCTCCAGGGAAAAAGGCTGCCTGTGGAAGAGGTATTCTTGATCAGCATGATGTCCGGCCTTTTATTCCCGTTCATATCCTGAATCTGAATATGGCTCGAGAGATAGATCCGGTTCTCTTCCTCATTAGACAATACGAGTGCACCCTTTGGTTTATGCTCGAAAAACAGGGTCTTCGCGCCATACTCGGCATCACTTTCCCATATCTTTTCACCATTACGGTATATCCTGAGCCTCTTATCCAGAGATATCAGCTCCTGGGTGCCATCCCCATCCAGATCCACCATACCTATGTCTAATATATTCACCCTGGAGGGGAAATCCATCTCCCTCACAGATATAAATCCATCCTTTTCCCATGTGTATTCGAAGATATGAGGATCAAAGGGTTCCGTCATTCCCATTCTCTGACCCAAAAGTATCTGCTGGTCCGGATATATCGGCATAACCCTTAAAAAAAGGGGCGCCTCTTCCCAGATCTTTTTTAATCCGTTTTCCTGCCATTCCAGGACAAAGGAGTGCAGGGCATCCCTTTCCAAATTACTCACAAAGATCTCAGCACTCCCGTTTCCATTGATATCGGCAACATCCAAAGAGAGATGATCTTCGGAAACCCCTCCTTTGACCTCTGCAATGGATAGCAAGGAGTCTTCCTCCCAGGCATAGAGATATAGATTCCGGCCATCCGTAATGCAAATCTCGTTTTTTCCGTTGCCGGTAATATCTCCCAGAGCCATATACCTGATTGAAATTGGGAGATCTTGGGAAAGATGGGACATGTTTGAAATCCCTCCCTGCGGAGGAGTCATAAATCTTCCGGCCCCCATTCCAGAAGTCCTCAAAGAAGCCGGCAGACTCTCCAAGGTCTGAGACATTCGAACCGAGGACTCCGCCTTGCATTCACGGGTTATCTCGGTCATCAAGGCGCCTGTATGTGCAGATATGATGCGAACCTTCATGATCGACTCATTGGCAGCATCCTTGAGTCCGGGCAGGATAATGGCTGATAATTCAATCTTTTCCGATATTTCTTGAATCTGTAAGGGTGTAAGATCCTCAAGACCGGGCTCTCCCATTTCCCGGAGCACTGGCATCATCTTACTTCCCGGGATCAAGGTGAACCGACCACTCTGACTTAGTCCTTTAACCAAAGCATCAAGGATGGGATCTGATGGCATATCCGGCGGAAAAGCAATGGGGATCTTGGCTGTGGTGATCCTGATCTTGTCCCCTCGTTTAATAACCTTCCCGGAAAAGTTTTGAAGTATTTTGCCGATGCTGTAATTTTCCTCAATCTCCAATATCTGGATAAAGCCCAATTTGTCCTCAAAACGCCCCAGGGTCTCCCCTGTGATGGGATGAGTAAATTCCTCACCCTCCCGAATGCATAGGAACTCCATCCCTTTTTTAACACCGGATTCTTTGGTGAGGTCCAAAATGATCCTGTCCTCCTTGACCTCCACCACATATCCTTCCAAGACCGGGAAAAAAGAGACAATCTCCTCCACCAAGGGACAGGATGTGACACCTTCTGCCGAAAGATCGGCAGAAGCAAAGATCATATGAATCAAGATACAAAAAAACAAGGCCCCATAAAAAATATGCCGGATTGAATATAAATTCGGCCATCTGCCTCTATCATTCAATGGAAAATAAATGATGACATCCTCCTGCTCCCCAGCTTACAGCCTTTGCCTAAAGGTATCTACAAAATATGATTAATATAAACAAAAAATTATTAGAAAATTATCACAGGAAATAGAGGGATTGTCAAGCAATGGATATGGCTATTTGCCTCTTTTGCAGATTTATAATATCCTTATTTGATGATTGAATCGAATCGTATTTTTATTGCAGCATCGTATACGAATGGGAGAACCCGCAATGAAACAAAAGACTTACAGCATTCCCATTAAAGAAGCCCTGATCCTATCATTTCTCTTGACCTTCCTTTTGAGCCTTCCTCCTCAAATAATAACCGCAAATCAGGTGACCATTAAGGTCCCTGTGGCAACCATTCGAAAGGGGCCTTCACATGATTTTCCCGGGATTGGTGTAGCATACCAAGGGGAGTCTCTGGAGACTATTGAGGAGGAAGAAAACTGGTTTAAGGTAAGGATGCCCAATCATTCCGAAGGTTGGGTCTGGGGGAGATTGGTCCAGAACCCGGAGAAAAAGACTCAAAAGGTGGCCATTGCAGAAGACGTCGGCAATATTGAGAATGATCTGCATGAAACAAAGCCCCTTACACTCTCCTTAAAGGTGATAAGGCCCGCTGTGAATATACGGAAAGGACCCGGTGTGTCCCAACCGTGGAGTGGCACAGCCAGGGCGAATGACCTATTGATTGGATTCGAGGAGAAGGATGGTTGGTATCGCTGCAAAACTCCGGACGGAAAAGAGGGTTGGGTCATTAGCTCCTCGGTATCCATAGTGCCTATCCATTCCGAATCGGCAAAATCCGAAATCAGGCATGTCATTATTAATAGTGAAGAAATGTCTGTCAGGGCCGGACCTGCCGATGCCTATCCAAGCCTTGGCGATCTCAGTATAGATGAAGAGGTGGGTGTTTATCTGGAAGAGGCAGAATGGTTATATATCAAAAGTTCGGATCAAAAGATCGAAGGCTGGATCACAGAAGATGGTATATATGATCCGGAAAAGCAGAAGGATTTTGATACCCTAAAGGAAGAGGCCCTTAAGATCTCCGAAAAATTGATTCTATATTATGACCAGAAAAAAATGGAAACCATTGCCTATCAGGATGCAGGTTGGTATCCTTCTTATACCCTCTTCCTAAAAGAAAAGAATATCCTTATCGATCCATTGCCCGATGGATTGCGGATTGATTTGACCCTTTCCCTTAGAAAGATCTCGATAGAAACCTTATTCCCATTGCCTGTTGAGACAATCCCCATATCCCTGACCCGTTCCGATCAACTCTTTTTTATGACGCTGTTTCAGGCGATTATGGAAAATCATACCTACAAAGAGATCGTTATCCATCTGAATGGGCTGAAAGAGGAAAGGGGTTCTTTGAAATGGATTGATGCCGGAAACATCTCTTTAAAAAGATCAAAACTTGAGGGTATCGATCTGGACAAGACTGATGTGAATGCATTCTGGGAGCTTTTAAAACACGATAAAATCAGATACTCATCCTTTAATGACACCTAAAGGCTTCACTTGTGCCACCTTAAGGGAAATGCCGGCCTCATGCACCACACGGACAACCTCTGAGATTGCTTTATATGCTTCCGGCATCTCTTCCCTGAGGGTCTCTCTGCCTGTAGCGAAAACCACAATCCCCTTTTCTGCAAGCTCCTTTGAAATCGACCTCCCTTTCGATGCCTTCATGGCCGCTTTGCGACTCAATGCCCTGCCCGCCCCGTGGCATGTACTGCCAAAGGTTTCAGCCATGGCCCTTTCTGTGCCCTTTAATATATATGAACATGTGCCCATATCCCCGGGAATAAGGATTGGCTGACCAGTTTTCCGATATCTTTCCGGAAGTTCATGATGACCCGGGGCAAAAGCCCTGGTGGCACCCTTTCTGTGGACAGCGAGTGTCCTCTTTTTTCCATCCACATGGTGTTCTTCTATCTTTACAATATTATGGGCCACATCATAAATAAGGGACATCCCCAGTTCTTTAGGCGAAATGCTCAAACCTTGACATAGGGCTTCTTCTGCCCAATGCATCAGGCATTGACGATTCCCCCAGGCATAGTTGGCTGCGCATCTCATTGCAGCAAGGTATTGTTGTCCCTCTTTCGAATGGACCGGGGCACATGCCAGTTGTCTATCCGGAAGTTGAATCCCATATTTCTGCGCCGCTTTACCCATAGTCCCCAGATAATCCGTACAGACCTGATGGCCAAAACCGCGGGAACCCGAATGGATCATAAGGGTAATCTGGCCCGGTTCAAGGCCGTAATGTCTCGCGGCTTCAGGATCATATATCTCTGCCACATATTGGATCTCAATGAAATGATTCCCCGAACCCAGGGTCCCCTGCTGGTTTCTGCCCCGCTCAAAGGCCTTTTGGCTCACGAGATCGGGATCGGCACCCTCAAGACATCCCCCTGCTTCGGTATATTCCAGATCTTCAGGTCTGCCGTACCCCCTGGAAATGACCCAGGAAGCCCCTTTCCGAAGAAGGTCCCCCTCTTCCTTCAGGTTCATTTTAAACTTGCTTTTAGAGCCGACACCCGCAGGCACCTGCTTATATAAAGCCATAACAGCTTTTTCCAGCCTTTCCTTGGATGCCAGATCCTTTTTGGTCAGCCGGGTCCGCATGATGCGCACACCGCAATTGATATCAAAACCCACGCCTCCGGGGGATACAATCCCATCTTCGACGCTTGTGGCCACAACCCCGCCGATTGGAAGACCATATCCATAGTGCATATCCGGCATGGCAAGGGATGCCTTGATGATTCCCGGAAAGGTGGCAGCATTTGCAAGCTGTTTTAAAGACTCGTCTTTTTTGATGTTTTCTAAAAGCTTATCATCACTATAGAAGATCCCTGGCACCCTCATGCCAGGCTGACAGGTCATCGGGATCATGTATTTATAAGGTCCGATTTTTTCAATGGTGATAGACATGATTACATCCTAAAATGATTTGAGAGTGTGAGAATCTCAGGCCAAAAGGCCTGCCATCCTTTATTGACAGGCATTTTGGCCGAGTGGATCTTACGATTAAACTAAGCTGCTAAAACAATATTCCGCTTTTAATCCTAATGGACTCGAAAGAAATCATCTAAAAGCTTAATGAAATCTTCTTGGATACATAAAAAAACTCCTATGTAACTTATATAGGGCATCCTGCTAAAGCATCTGTCCCGTCGGGGTCATATTATCGGATGGCGGCTTTCCAGTCTGCATGCGGATCTTTTTTCTCTCGCATTTCCCAGATTTTTCCTTGCTTTCACAAAACATACTGATCCATCCTTGCCTAACAACCTCGGAATTCCCTTTATAGTTGATAAAGAATCCGCACTTTTCCAGAAGTTCACATTTTTCCGACATTAATACTCTCCTTCATTCTAATTCTCTCACAAAATGGCATTGGCATTCCTACTTAAGCCCTAAGCCAAACTGAATCCTTGCTGTTTTCCTATAGGCCCTCCTTTCCCTCTGACAATCCCGCGGCATATCATTGAAGAACGCATTCGAAATTTTTTGCCAAAATCTCTTAGCGCAGCGGAGCGCATAAAATTGTAAAAGCTTGAGCGAAGCGAATCCTTTTCCCTTCCTCCTCCCCTGCATTCGTACAAAGATCATTGAGGCGGTATTGTGGTCTTTTTTGTGAAAGGCTCTTGGCGAAGCGTAGCGTATAAAATTGCAGATGTCTGAGGGAAGCGAGTTTCTGCAATTTAGCGGAGCAAGCCTTAGAGCCTTCAAAAAAGGCCCTGCAGACGGCCGAGATGACTTTGGACGAATGCATCCACCTCTAAGCACCGAAATGACTTTTTACGAGTACCTTATTCCGGTTTCATCAGTTTGAGAGTCTCCCAAAAAGTCCATATAACCGCCTAGATGTCTTCTTACGAATCCATTATATTATACATCCAGTATCACCCTTGCCAGCCACCCCCCCTTCTCGTCTTCCTGGAGGGATAAACGGTGATATGTGGCCCCCTTGACATCCATTTTCAGAACATGTCTCAAAGGATCCACAGGCTCGCCGAAACATGCAGCCTTCAATTGGATCTCGGATAAATCATCTATATGAAAAGCCCGAAAAAGCAGGTTTTCTGTTTCATGGATAAAAATCAGTTCATTAAGCCAGGCCACAAGGAGATCCTCCTGAGAATCAGCACGAACCTCCAGTTTACGGCAAATTTTCCTTCGTATATGGGGCAGGGGGCTGATCAGGCTAAAGAGCCCCTTGGCCATATTTACAAACACTTCGACCCGGCTGGACCCGAATGATATCAGTCCCACGTCTGCTGTGGTATCAATTCTTATGTAAGGTTTAACCAAAGAAAACCTTTGCCACCTCAAAAAGGTCCATATCCACGGTTTTCAGCGTACCTACGGCCACGGACAACGGGATGTCGATGATCTTGTTACCCTGAAGGGCCGCCATTTTCCCAAACCCTCCTTCATGAACAAGATCAATGGCCCTGATGCCATACCTTGTGCCCAAAACACGGTCATAGGCCGTTGGCGTGCCCCCGCGCTGGATATGTCCTAGATTGGTCATCCTGGTTTCAGCCCCGGTGCGTTTTTCGATCTCCTTGGCTATAAACTCCCCTATGCCGCCCAGCTTTACATGGCCAAAGGCATCCAGTGATTTGTCCTTTGTAAGGAACTGATCGATGTCTTTGGGTTTCGCACCTTCGGCAGCAACGATGATGGTATAGGCCCTTCCCCTGGCCTGCCGTTTCTTTATCAGTGTGACCAGATCCTCAACTGAAAAAGGGATTTCAGGGATCAGGATACAATCCGCACCCCCTGCGATACCGCCGATTGTGGCGATCCAGCCGGAATGCCTCCCCATGACCTCAACAACCATAACCCTGTTGTGAGATTCTGCTGTGGTATGAAGCCTGTCTATGGCCTCTGTCACGATCTGCGTAGCTGTATCGAAACCGAAGGTATAATCCGTACCTGACAGATCATTATCTATGGTTTTGGGCACACCCACCACAGATATACCCTCCTGATGCAGTTTGTTAGCCACGCCCAGGGTGTCCTCTCCGCCGATGGCAATCAGCGCTTCAAGTTTCTCAGTCTTCATATTGTCAAATATCTTTTTTACGCCACCCTCCACCTTGTAGGGGTTTGTCCTGGACGTGCCCAGGATTGTACCCCCCCTCGGAAGTATTCCGGATATCTGATCCTTGCCAAGGGGACCCATGATATTTTCAATGAGGCCTGCCCAGCCATGCCTGATCCCAATAAATTCATCACCATATTGATCTATGCCTTTTCGGACAATGGCCCTGATAACCGCATTTAATCCGGGGCAATCCCCGCCACCAGTCAATATACCCACTCGCATCTTTAAGGCACCTCCTCTTTTTTATTTGGTTTTTGTAATAGTCGGCTGATATTTTCTCATATGGTAACCTGTGCCGCTTTTTACTTTGATTAGTATAAACACAGCAAGCATACAGGTCAACCCGCCGATGACAGCCCCTGTATCCTCACTGAACATGAGGCCAAAGGAACGGATAAACCAGCGTCCCAAAAGTGCCCCTATGAGCAGGCCAAAAAGGGGGAAAATATAGATAATAAAGGAGGCCCTTAGTAGTAATCCGTCCCTGATCTCTATCTCTACCATCTGCCCTTCTTGAGCCCCAACCGGGTTTTTTGCCAAGACCTCTCTTTCCCCGCTTTTCCCCATATGACACAGAGTGGCAGAAGGACAGCCGTGACAGGCATCTTGCTTTTTGACACGCACCACTGCGCCCTCTGGAACAATTTTGATGACGATCCCTTCTTCTTTTGGCATGTTAATTCAGGACGATCTTCAGATTATAGCTGATCTTTGAATTATATAGGAAGCTCTCTCCTGCCTCTTCTGCCCGGGTTGTCTTTTTTCTCTTTTTCAACCACATGGGTCACGCTTTTGGCTGGAGATGTGTCTTGTTTTTCCTCTGCATAAATCGGTTTTTGGGGCAAATCGATGACCTGGCTCACCTTTGACAGATGATATCCCCTTTTTCTAAGCCCTTCGATGATCTCCGGAAGTCGATTATGAATCCTGTCCTCAATGGGTCTGGATGAAGCAAGATGCATCAGTATAATACCACCGTTGGCACCTTCAGTACTGCCTTCACCGAAATGGATGATCTTATCCCTTATCTGCTCGGCAGAAAAGTATATTGGAGAATCCTCATTATAGACCCAATCCAGGGTGTCGAGTCCCTCTTCCAACACCCGGCCGCAAGTCCATGACACATGGTTATAGCCTATTTCCTCCCCCCATCTGAGGATCTCCAGATTGTGTTCTCCGTAAGGCGCCCTCCAAAATGGGGACATACGCTGTCCGGTGACCTGGAAAAAGGCCTTTTCCGCCCTTTTGATTTGACTTTGGACAAAGGCCTTGTTGACCCATGGCAGGGTTTGGAACCGCATATGGGATGTAAGCCTGGCAAAATGCGGGTGGGTATCGGTGTGATTCCCGATCTCATGACCCTCCGCAATCATCCTCTTTACCAGAGCAGGGTGGTTTCTGATAAAGTCTCCGGTCAGGAAAAAGGTGCTTCTGATCTGATATTGCTTTAGGGTATCCAGAATTTCAGGGGCACAAGATGCGGAAGCACCGCCGTCAAACGTTAGGCAAACCATTGGCTTTTCAAGGCTTCCGCGGGTAAAATTCTTGCCCATTTCAGTGATCTGGCGATTCAAATCCACGAATAACTCGATAGTATTGGATGGCACAATATACCCTTCGGGATCATGGACCAGCACCTCAATGGTATTCTTCCCAGGCCTCAAAATCACCCTAGGGAAAAAGAAAATGCCTTTACTGCATGTTGTGGCTTCATATAGCACATCGTTGAGATAAAGAGCGCATATGGCGCCCGAAGAGGCCTGTCCTGAAATCCCTACGGTCTTTTGAACACCCGAGGGATATTCCTTGATCAGAAAGATCTTGACGCTTTCCTTGATCTGTCTTTCTCTTGCATCTTCTATTACCGTAGGGATCTTTTGCGACACAGATGGATCCTTATGAGGCAAATTTTGAGTCGATGTATTCAAAGCAAAGGAATATCTCTTTCCCAAAGGCACATCCACAGTTGCCTCAGTAATAGGAGGTCGTTCCTGCCTCCCGGAAAAGGGATTGGATAAAACAAAACCAAAGATGATGGCAAGGATTAGTGAGAGTATTGATCCGGCCAAAACCCCGGCAGACCAGCTTTTTTTGCGCAGGATGAATACCTTTAATTGCTTTCCCTGGTCAATCAGAAAAAGCCGGATGATGCAACAGTAATACTGCCTAAAACATTTAAGGCTGCAAAAGATCTTTCCGTTAAACCTCAACCACCCCTTGGGCACGGGCACCCAACAGTGTTGGCATTGGTCTGCGGATTCTTGCTCAGGTTGTGAAAGGTCAAACATAATGCTTCAGTGATCCCCCAGTAAAATTTCAGCGGGTCTTCTTTAAATTGTCAGAAATTTTCTGATCTGAAAGAATACTGACCAGGATTTTTTCTGCCTGACTCGCCTGGTCAATCTTGGCTGTAAGCTCCTTTATTCTGGCTTCCGCCTCTGCCATGGAAAACTGCAGGCGATCCGCCTTTTGTGTGGCCTGCTCGATCGCACCCTCTTTTGACTTGAGATTTTCCAACTTGGCGCTGATATCCTCGGACAAGAGATCCAGTGTCTTCAATTTCTGCTCCGATTCATTGATAATCTGGGCATATTTGGACAGACCTTGGGTTTTCTGATTCAAATCCTGCACAAGCTCCCTCAATCCATCCATATCCGAGTTCATATTTTTGAGATTCTCGTCAGTCTCTTTGATCGATTGCCTCTGAGCCAGGGTTTTTGACTGAATGGCCTTCAGATCCTCCAGATCCTTCTTGACCTTTGCAACGGCTTTATTCTCCTTGATACAGCCTGCAATCTGCTTATCCAGATGCTGAGCGATTTCGGACAATTGTCCGGCCTTTTTTTCAATCTGGTCGATCTCTTTCTGTTTGTCTGATATGGAAAGTGTCTTTTCCTCGACATCCTGGGCCATCTGCCTCAGATCTTCCATCTTCCGGTCAAAAAGAGCGATCTGTTTCAAAGCGTCATGGGCCTGTTTCACCTTCTGGTCCGCTTCATCATTGACATCATGGAACTGGGCCAATTTTGTCTCCATGATATCCTCCAGTGCGGTTCGACGCTCATCCACATTCGAGAGGGTATGATCGATGAGACCGAGCCTTTCCTCCATTGTCCCCACTCTCTCATCTATTTGTCGATCCAATTCATCGAAAGCCAAAACCTTTTTATCCATTTCTTTCATTGCATCCTGGTGAGCAGTGAGCAGTGCCTTGGCTTCGGAAATCCCATTTTTTATCAATTGCAGATCGTCCTGATGCTTTAGAGTCTCTTTCTCTCTGGTTCTGATCTCTTCCATAAGCAATTGCAAATGATTGAGTTGATCCACGGCCTTTTCAACCGCCTGCCTTGTATCGAGGAAATCCTGTGCCTGGCGGTTGACCTGACCAGCCATATCACTCAATCCATCCAGCCTTGCCTCTAACCGGTCAATCATGCCGTTGCTCTCCGAAAGAGCCAGAAACCTTTCTTCAAGGGCGCTTGACAATGCCTCCACTTTCTCGATCTCTTCCTTGGTGCTCTGAAGGACTTGTTCCCTTCTAACATAATCATCCTCTTTTTGATCAAGCGCAGATGCCATGGCCTGGACACGCTGGAGTTTATCATCGATCTCAACAACATACGGCAAACGGGATAGAAGCTGATCCATTCTCTGACCTGTTTCGGTAATCATGCCGCCCAGAGTCTCCATCCTTTCCTGGACATCACGGACCATTTCATCTCTTTTCAATAAAGCCTCTGTCTTTTTATGAGATTCCTCCGCCAGCAGATCCAGTTTCTGCAGGGCAGATTTGACCTCATACAGGCGATCCGATTGACGTTTAATCTCTTCAATTTCATTTGTGATGGCATTCAGATTCTGATCAAATCCTTTCGAACGCTCCTCCATCCGTTCGAGTTCTGAACTCATGGAGGAGAAGGCCAACTCCTTGGCCTCCAATTTCTTTGCTTCTTCTTCAAATGACTGGAACCTTTCGGCATACTCCTGAAAACTCATGGATTGTTGCGTCAGGGATTTGGAGAACCTGTCGAGTTCCTCTGATTTTCTTTTCAATTCATTCATTCTGAGATTGATGGACTGCAAAAATTCCTCAGCACGGTCAATCTTGGACATCTTTTGATCCAAATCCCGCAATTTACTTTCAATCTGAAGGATATTCCGCTCGGCCTTCTTGATCGACTTGTTCTCTTCCGACAACTTGTTGATCTTGGCCTCCATATCCCAGAAAAGGACATTCAGCTTGCCGGCCTCTTCGTTCGCCTTTTCAACGATAATCCTTTGTTGAGAAAGGCTCTGGAGCTTTGATTTCACATACTCCGCCATCGAATTCAGACTTTCTACCTTCTGTTTGGTCATCTCATATAAATGGCGGTTCTGCTCTATGGAGGTAAATCTTTCTTCTATCTTCTCAAAAACCTTTGTAAATCCCTCGACCCTCTTGTCCAGGTCTTCCATCTTTTCGAGCATGGCCGCTCGACGGGCATTCAATTGAGAAAGCTCTTCTGTCTGAACCTGGATCTCAGAATTGATTCCCTCGAGACTTGCAAGGGATTGGTCAATCATTTCTCTTTTTTCATCGATCTTGGTCAGACTCTTTTTTAGAGTTTCGATGACAGCAGACTGCTCTCCCACACCCTGCTTTATCTCTTCCAAAGGTTTACCGATCTGCTCCATCTGTGCCCCTATTTCATCGAGGCGTTTCTTCTCGTTCAGGACCGCAGCCAGACGTCCCTCAAAATCTTTGGAAAAAACCATCACATCGTCAACCTCTTTATGAAGCTTATCGATATTACCCTTAAACCCTAAAAGTTTTGTAATATTTTCTTCTGTTACATCCGCAGTGAAATTGAGGGTCTCCAAACGTTTTTCCACCCTTGCCAATAAATCACTGTTTTTGGAAAACTCCTCCGTTTGAAGCCTTATTTCATCCAGCAGGTCTTGAAAATGGATCTCTTCCTGTCTTGATTCTTCCAGCAGGTTCTCCAATGAAACGATTTGCTGCTCCATGGCCTGGGAGAGTTCGCCCGGAGAGATCTCTTGACCCTTTGACTTTTTTGCCATGAGCGATCTCCTTATAAAATAATTTTGGATTTTTTATCTCTATGTTTTATTTTCGGCATTTTAGGCATCACCCGTTATATTTATCAAAAAATTTTAAATAATTATCCCTGAACTGATTAAAAGTATCTATAATCCTTTATTACAGCAAGCGATTGATCCTCATGATATAATCAGGGTGATAGGCTCAAAAACTCTGGATAGTCCGCCAGTTTATAGTAACACAGCAAATTTTGAGACGCAAGAATAGCCAGGACAGGCCCTTAAGTGACAAATGATTTTAACAAATGCACCCTGGCACGAAAGACATGAAGCATATAAGGAAAAGGAAGCAGCATTCGATTCTAATACCTGAAAAGCGATCCGAACAGATAGGATCAGACCTAATTATAAACCTTCTGAGCGATCTTTCTGAGAGAAGATGGTATTTCAATTCCCAGAGAATAGGCTGTCCTTATGTTCAGGTAAAGCTCGGGCTTTAGTGTAACGATTGAAACCTTGGACATCTGATCGGATTGTTCCACAGCCCTGATGATATCCGCGCCCTTACGCCCTATTCGATAGGGATCATAGGCCAGGGAAGCAAGCGCACCCTTTTCAGGCCCAAAAATACCGCCGCCGATCAGAGGGACCTTACGATCGATACAAAGCTCAGCAATATCCTCCAAATGTGCCTGAATGACCGGGTCCCTTGAAACGGCATATACAACATCCACCTTTCCGAATAATTCAAGCAGGATTTGGTCAATATCCTCTCCATAGTGGTCTAAGGTTTGAATATAAACCGAGAGCGCCGGTCTCATGTCAATAATGTTTTTCATAGAGAGGGCCTGCTTTTCCCCG
>JBLIRM010000010.1:0-31938 GCA_049472295.1 bacterium
CCAATGGGCACCGTATACTGACTTTAATTCATATCCATCCTACAACTCATATTATCCATTATACAGCTTTGTTAATACCTATCTCGGGCACCACGATGGAATCTATGGGGGATACGGCGGATACAATTGGAATCAGCCATATTATAGGTGGGATATGCCTTATAATTATGGATGGAATCAGCAGTATTATGGGTCGAATATGCCTTATAATTATGGATGGAATCAGTCATATGGTTGGGGTGATTCTTATTACGGCTGGAATCAACCTTATGCCTACTATAACTATGGACTGCCTCTTTTTGCTTTTCTTATACCGTCAATTAGTAAGCCCGCAAAACCGGTTATTACGCTCGATCCTCCCAAACAGCCCAAGAACCTGCAGATCAACCATGTCACGGATAGCAGCGTGAGCCTGATCTGGGAGGACCGTTCGGATGATGAAGATGGTTTCCGCATAGAGCGTAAGCAGGGTGCGGAGGGAGCATGGGTCGAACTTACCGGCGGAGTTTGTACAATGCCCGGGGAGTGCCCTTCTGGATGCACTTGTTATAATAATGAAGAATGCCTGGTAAGTGCCAATAATACTACCTTTACAGACAGCACGGTTTCTTCCGGCCAGACCTATTATTACCGGGTCTGCGCCTACAAAGATGGCAATGGGAATTCAGGATATAGCAATGAATCAGATCCGGTCATCCCCGGCCAGCATCAGGCCGTGCGGCATGCCTTTGTGGCAAATGCTGAAGCGGGATTGACGATATTAGATGTGAGTAATCCTGAAAATCCTACTTTAAAAGGATCATATGATAACGCAGGGGATGCTGGAGGTGTTTTTGTTGCTGGAAATTATGCCTATGTAGGCACTGGTTCTCCAGATTCTCCGGATCGAATAGACATAATAGATGTGAGTGACCCAGCCAATCCAAGGCTCAAAGGGTATTATAATATGCCGGATAGAGGCTGTGGTGTAGACGTAGTCGGCAATTATGCCTATGCCACGGGTTATACTGAAGGTGGGTTACAGATAATAGATGTGAGTAATCCCGCCAGTCCAGTCTTTGTGGGATGGTATGATACCCCGGGAAATGCTTTTAAAGAGGTAGAAGTGCATAATGACTATGCCTATGTGTCTGATTCCGAGGCAGGTTTACAGATAATAGATGTAAGCAATCCAGCGAGTCCAACCTTAATCGGAAATTATGATACCCCATCGTATCTCATTAAACTTTTTGTGCGTGGCAATTATATCTATCTGGATGATTTTAATTCCGGATTCCATGTGCTGGATATAAGTAATCCGGTAAGTCCAAGCGAAGTGTATTCCTATGATATAGGGCAGAGTCAGGGTATCGATGTTGTCGGCGATTACGCCTATGTGCCGTTTTATAATCACAGTTTAGAGATTTTCGATGTTAGCGATCCATTGAGCATAGAGCACATAAACTCCTTTTCTCATCCATATAGGCCGTGCTATATAGATGTATTTGAAGATTATGCCTATACCGGAGATGGCTATGATAAGAGAGTCACTGTGATAGATGTAAGTAACCCGGCCAGTCCGACCCTTAAGGCATCGTATCTCACAACAAGCTGGGTTTGGAGTGTCTTTGTCAAATACTGCCTCCTGCCCATAAATATCGAACCGCCCATAAATATCAAACCGCCTGAAAATCTCCAGGTAAGCCATGTAACTTCTAACAGCGTGAGCCTAATCTGGGAAGACCGCTCTGATAATGAAACCCAATTCAGGATCGAGCGTAAGACAGGGGATAGCGGCGATTGGGCTGTGATTGACACAGTCGGGCAGAATATCACCACCTATGTGGATATTGATGATGTTGGCAGTCCTGTAGAATATGGCGAGTTTTATTACTACCGGGTCAGCGCAGACACCTCAGATTATAGCAATTTTACCGAGGTCGTGGCCCCGGGAACACAGCAGGCGGTGCGTTATGCCTTTGTAGCGAATTATACAGCAGGTTTGACGATATTAGATGTGAGTAATCCTGAAGATCCTATTTTTAAGGGGTCATATAATAACGGAGGTACTGTTGGAAGGGTTTTTGTTGCAGGAAATTATGCCTATGTATGCACCTCGTCCCCAAATCGTTTAGACATAGTAGATGTGAGTGACCCGGCCAATCCAAGGCTTGAAGGGTATTATAATATGCCGGATGTAGCCTGGGGTGTAGAAGTAGTTGGCGATTATGCCTATGTCGATAGCGGTGCTGCAGGTGGGTTACAGATTATAGATGTAAGCAATCCCGCTAGTCCGGTCTTTGTTGGATGGTATGATACCCCTGGAAATGCTTTTAAAGAGTTGGATGTGCTTAATAATTATGCCTATGTGCCTGATTGTGAAGCAGGTTTACAGATAATAGATGTGAGTAATCCAGATAGCCCAACCTTAATCGGAAGCTATGATACCCCATCAGAGCTTCATAAACTTTTTATTCGTGGCAATTACGCCTATCTGGATGATTATAATTCTGGATTCCATGTGCTTGATATAAGTAATCCGGCTAGTCCAAGCGAAGTGTATTCCTATGATATAGGGCAGAGTCAGGGAATAGATGTTGTCGGCGATTATGCCTATGTGCCTTTTTATTATCACAGATTAGTGATTTTCGATGTGAGTAATCCATTGAGTATACAGCCTATAAACTCCCTTTATCATCCATATCGGCCATGCTCTATAGATGTATTTGAAAATTATGTCTATACCGGAGATGGTTATGATAAGAGAGTCACTGTGATAGATGTAAGTAATCCGGCCAGTCCGACTGTTAAGGTGTCGTATCTCACAACAAGCTGGGTTTGGAGTGTCTTTGTCAAATACTGCCTCCTGCCCATAAATATCGAACCGCCCATAAATATCAAACCACCTAAAAATCTCCAGGTAAGCAATGTAACCTCTGACAGCGTGAGCCTAATCTGGGAAGACCGCTCGGGTGATTCGCTGGCTGAAGACGGTTTCAGGGTCGAGCGCAGGCTGGGTGCAGAGGGGGCGTGGACTGAACTGACGGGCGGAGACTGCTCTATAACCGGTGTATGCCCGTCCGGGTGCACCTGTTATAATAATGAAGAATGCCTGGTAAGTGCCAATAGCACTACCTTTACAGACAGCACGGTTTCCTCCGGCCAGACTTATTATTACCGGGTCTGCGCCTACAAAGATGGCCATGGGAATTCAAGCTATAGCAATGAATCTGATGCAGTAATCCCCGGCCAGCATCAGGCCGTGCTCTACGCCTTTGTAGCGGATAGGGGGAACGGCCTGCAGATTGTAGATGTAAGCGATCCATCCCAGCCAAAGCTGGTAGGCGGATGCGATACACCGGGCGATACATTAGGGGTATACGTTAAGGGCAATTATGCCTATGTGACTGACGGCAGTGTAGGGGGCTTGCGAATTATTGATATTAGTGATCCAACTAATCCTGTTTTTACTGGGTGGTATGATACCCCTGGAACGACTACTGCCAGGAGGCTGGAGGTCGTAGATAATCTTGTCTACGTGCCGGACGGCGCGAGCGGCTTGCAGATTATAAATGTTAGTGATCCTGCTAATCCAGTATTGGCGGGAGCATGGACTCTGAACGGTGTCGCAGGAGTGGATGTCATAGACAATTATGCCTATCTTGCTGCCGGCGGCAGGTTAGATATCCTTGATATAAGCAATCCTGCTGCCCCTAACTTGGTCGGTGGCTGGGAAGTTTCCCCTAATGGGCCTACATGTATATATGTGGTTGGTGATTATGCCTATGTTGGAGCTCCATATAGCGGTTTTGACGGCAACTTTTATATAATAAATATATCAGACCCTTTAAATCCAGCCTTAGTCAGTAAATTTGATACCCCGGACTGGGATAACATGATAAAAGTGGTTGGCAACTATGCATATGATGCCGATGATAATAATGGACAGTTACGGATCATAGATGTCAGCGATCCGGAGAATCCTGCTCTTGTCAGTGTGTTTCCATATCAGGCTGAAGGATTAGACATAATTGGCGATTATTTATATTTAGCACACGGAACCCTCGTGATTGTCGATATTTCTAATCCGGAAAATCCTACGCTGGTCAAGGACTTTGATACGTCAGGGGGGACGAAAAGTGTCTTTGTCAAATACTGCCTGATCAGCGGCGTCGCGTACGCCCCTTCAAATCTCTGGGCCGTGCAGGCCGCGCCTCCGAATAAAGACAGGATACATGTTACCTGGCAGGATAATTCCAACAATGAAGATGGCTTCCGGATCGAGCGCAAGGAATATACTGATGCAAACTACTCATATTTAAACGAGGTGGGCCAGGCAGTAACCGAGTACTATGACTCCTCGGTTACCGCCGGCATCACTTACTGCTACCGGGTTCGCGCCTATCAAGGGGCGGTTGATTCCAGTTATTCCAATGAGGCCTGCGGGGCGGTGATGATCGACCCGCCGGACAGCCTGCAGGTAGTGGCAGCTACCTATCTGGGGGGGAGCCTTGATGACTGGGGTCCTGGGATTGATCTGGATTACAACGGCAATGTCTATATTGCGGGAGGGACACTATCCGGAGATTTCCCTACTACCGCCGACGCCTATGATCCTAGCCATAACGGCCTTGGCGATAACTTTATAGCCCGGCTTTCCCCTGGCCTTGATGCCTTAGGTTATTCGACATTTTTAGGTGGCTCTGGTCATGAAGCAGGCAGTTATACGCTAGATTCAAAAGCAAATACTGTTATTAAGGTAACGTCTTCAGGTATATATCTGTCATCTACTACAACTTCAGCGGACTTCCCCACCACCGAGGGGGCTTTTGATCCTGAATTCGGCCCCAGAGTTCATTATGCGCTTACGATATGCAAATTTTCATTTGATGGAAAAACCATGCTCTATGGGACCTATCTTCACGGGACCTACCCTACCTGCTGTGCATACGGAACTAAACCAAACGAGTTGTTCGTTGATCCTTTAGGATACTGTTATCTGGGTTTGGCCAGTGAGCCAAACTATAGTTACTTTCCCACCACCGAAGGGGCTTACGACCGGACCTGGAATGGAGGGTATTGGGATGGGATAGCACTCAAGTTTCTGCCGGCGGGGAATGAATCCAGCGATCTTATTTATTCAAGCTATGTCGGCTCAACAGGCCGGGATAAATTTACAGGTATGGCCGTTACACCTTCAGGAGATGTATATTATGTAGGCAGCACTCAGTCAAGCGGCTATCCTGTTACCGTCGGGGGCTATGATATCTTTCACAATTCCCCTGGGGTTTATGATGGAATAATAACTAAGATGAGGTTTAATGGTGCAGGGTCAGCGGATCTTATTTATTCATCCTTTATCGGAACTGAAGGCATTGATGATATGATTAAAATAACTGTAGACGCATTAAACAACGTTTACTTTATTGGGCGGACGGATTCTGCAAGCTTCCCGGTTATTGCCGGGAGCTTTGATGAAACCTATAATGGAGGAGACCGTGATGTAGTTATATGCAAGATGACCCTGGCCAAGGCCGGGGAAGCAGACCTTATCTACTCCTCTTTTATCGGCGGCTCAGGGGAGGAAAACGCCAATATGAACGCCACTGATATTGCTGTAGACGGCTCGGGTTATGTGTATATAACCGGTAACACTAATTCGCCGGATTTTCCGGTAACAACTGGTGCAGTCTATCATGGGGGGTATGATATTTTTTTCTGCAAGCTGGATCTGTCTAAAAACGGGCCTGCTGATCTTATATATTCAACCTTAATCGGCGGCTCAGGCGATGATTGTCCAACCGAAATGATTATAGCCCCGGATGGGGATATTTATTTGTCGGGTCAGACCACCTCCACGGATTTTCCAGTTACCGACGGCGCCTATGACACTCAGAAGACGGGCAGTGACTTAGACTGGTTTATTGTCAAGATGGGCGGCGGATGAGGGAAGGTCAACGTATACTACAGAGCGCTCTAATCTTGCCAAGGGGACTTCAATAGCCTTTTCTTTTTTCCCTTCAATAGCTATTCTCTCCATTTCTCTTGACACCTCTGCGGAGTATTAATTTTCGCCGCATTCATTACATATCTTTGCCGGTACATTTTCCATCACAATTAAAGGTTCCCCACGATGCCAGGCTGAAGCCGCTGGCAGGGGACTTAGTAGATGCCTTTGTCAATCTTATGGATCTTAGTTATGAATGATTTGATTCACTCCTGCCATTTGTGTTAAAGATGGAAAATGATATATGTTTGTTAATCCGTTAAAGCCATTTCAATCTTGGATTTCAGAAATCAAGGTCATTATAGTAAAAGCCCAAAGTAAGTTGTCATCTCAAGGTATTTAAGGCGTTTACTATTTTTTTAGGCCGTGGTTTAAAGGGGGGATCAAAAAGCAATGAAGATTGGCGCGCAATATTTGGGTGATGGGAGATGTCAGTTTTCGGTATGGGCCCCCTTGCTGGACCGGGTATTTTGTGAGATCGTTTCACCGGAAAGGCAGACCATCCCCCTGACAAAGACAGAACAGGGATACTGGCAGGCTACGGCAGGCGGTATTTCTCCGGGCACATCATATTTTTACAGGCTGCGTGAAGATCTTCAGCGGCCTGACCCGGCATCTCATTTTCAACCCGAAGGTGTCCACGGCCCTTCGGCGGTGATTGATCACACTGAATTCCCATGGGCCGATCTTTCCTGGAAAGGTATCCCTCCGGAGAGGATGGTAATTTATGAAATCCATGTGGGCACGTTTACTGCCGAAGGCACCTTCGATGCATGTATCCCAAGGCTGGACAACCTGATCGACCTCGGAGTGAACAGTATTGAACTGATGCCCGTGGCCCAATTCCCCGGGGAAAGGAATTGGGGTTATGACGGGGTATTCCCCTTCGCAGTGCATAATTCATACGGCGGGCCGGAAGGTCTCAAACGTCTGGTGAATGCGTGCCATAGGCAAGGGATCTCCGTGATCCTGGATGTGGTCTACAATCATTTGGGGCCTGAAGGGAATTACCTCGCGGATTACGCCCCCTATTTTACGGATAAATACCGGACCCCATGGGGGAAGGCCGTTAATTTCGATGACGCTTACGCTGATGGGGTGAGAAATTATTTTATCCGGAATGCCCTTTACTGGTTTGAACATTATCATATGGACGCCCTGAGGTTGGATGCGGTTCACGGCATTTGCGATATGGGTGCCAAGCATATTCTGGAGGAGCTGTCGGAACAGGTGGATGCCTTTTCGAAGAATCAGGGAAGGCGGTTTTATCTCATCGCAGAGAGTGACCTCAATGATGTGCGTATCATCCGCAAGAGGGAATCCGGGGGATATGGGATGGATGTCCAGTGGTGTGACGATTTTCATCATGCGGTGCATACCCTCCTCACCGGTGAAAAAAGCGGTTATTATGCGGATTTCGGGGATGAAGAACACATGGTAAAGGCCCTGAGGGAGGGCTTCGTCTATTCATGGGAATATTCAGTGCACCGCAAAAGGCATCACGGCAGCTCCTCCAGGGCGTTTCCAGGCCATCAAATGGTGGCCTTTACCCAGAACCATGACCAGGTGGGAAACCGGATGCTGGGGGAGAGGTTGTCTCAGTTGGCCGGTTTCGAGTCATTGAAACTGGCTGCCGGTGTTCTGCTGGTCTCGCCCTATATCCCTTTGATCTTTATGGGGGAGGAGTATGGTGAAACAGCACCCTTTCTTTATTTCATAAGTCATTCAGACAAAGAGCTGATCAGTAAAGTCCGGGAAGGCCGGAAAAGGGAATTCGCCGCCTTTGAATGGCAGCAGGAACCGCCGGATCCCCAGAGCCCGGACACATTTCAAAGATCAAAGCTGCATTGGGATGAACAAAAAAAGGGTCGTCATCAGGTGATCCGGAGGTTCTACCAGCGATTGATCCGTTTGAGAAAAGAGATCCCTGCACTTTCTTGTTTAAATAAGGATCATCTGAAGATATGGCATATGAAGGAGAAACATCTGATATGTCTGTTGCGATGGCATGTGAAAAGCCGGATCCTCTGCTGCATGAATTTTTCCGATCAAAAGGCCCCGTTTTTTATCGATTTTATCGAGGGGCGAGGGAAAAAAAGGCTGGATTCTTCAGAACCCCGGTGGAAGGGACCCAAAACATCCATGCCGGAATCTGTCGAAGATTATACAGAGGGTATTATCGGGCCGTATGGCTTCGTATTATATGAGATGGAGACATAAAAGTTGAATCGCCATATCTGCATTCACGGCCATTTTTATCAGTCGCCCATGGAGAATCCCTGGCTGGAGGAGATAGAGCTGCAGGATTCGGCCTATCCTTACCATGACTGGAATCAGAGAATTACTGCGGAGTGTTACGCCCCCAACACCGCCTCCCGAATCCTGGACCCGGAGCGCAGGATCATTGATATCGTGAATAATTATTCCAGAATCAGCTTCAGTTTCGGGCCTACCCTGCTGATCTGGCTGGAGAGAAACAAGCCGGATATCTACGGGGCGATCCTGGAAGCGGATCAGATCAGCCTGGAGCATTTCTCCGGGCACGGCTCGGCCATGGCCCAGTGTTACAACCACGTGATCATGCCCCTGGCCAATGCCCGGGATAAGAGAACACAGATCATCTGGGGGCTCCGGGACTTTGAAAAGCGTTTCGGCAGGAAACCCGAAGGGATGTGGCTCCCGGAAATGGCTGTGGATCTCGAATCTCTGGACATCATGGCTGAGTTGGGGGTCCTATTCACGGTTTTGGCGCCCTGCCAGGCCGGGCAAGTCCGGAGAATAGGCGAGCATGAATGGCATGATGTCCGGGAGGGAAGGATTGATCCGAAGCTGCCCTATCAATGCCAACTCCCATCAGGCCGCAGCATTGCCCTTTTCTTTTATGACGGACCCATATCCCGGGATATTGCCTTTCAGGACGTGTTGGATAACGGCGAGAATTTTGCCAGGCGATTGCTGAGCGGATTTTCCGATCAACCCCATCATCAGCTTCTGCATATTGCGACCGATGGAGAGATCTATGGCTACCATCACAAACTGGGGGATATGGCCCTAGCTTACTGCCTTTATTATCTGGAAAAGAACAATCTGGCCAAAATTACCGTATACGGGGAATATCTGGAGACGCATCCCCCGGAACATGAGGTGGAGATCTTTGAACACACGTCCTGGAGTTGTGTGCACGGTGTGGAAAGGTGGAGAAACAACTGCGGGTGCCATACCGGGGTCCCTCCAAAATGGGACCAGAACTGGCGATTCGCATTAAGGGGTGCCATGGACTGGTTACGGGACAACCTCATCCGGATCTATGAAAGCCAGATATCCCAATATGTCGCGGATCCCTGGCAGGCCCGTGATGACTATATCTCAGTGATTCTGGATCGGTCGCGAGAGAATGCGGAGGGCTTTTTTTCAAAACATGCAGTCCGGGAATTTTCAGTGGAAGAAAAGACCATTATTCTGAAACACCTCGAGATGCAGCGCCATGCCATGTTTATGTATACCAGTTGCGGATGGTTTTTCGATGACATATCCGGGCCCGAGTCGGTTCAGGTTATGCAGTTTGCAGCAAGGGCGATGCAGCTTGCAGAAGAGGTGAGCAGTCTCTCCCTGGAGGATACCTATATCAGCCTCCTGGAGCGGGCAGCCAGCAATGTCCACGAATACCAAAACGGTGCCCATGTGTACGAAGAGCTGGTTAAACCGGTGATATTGGATCTGTTGAGGGTAGGGGTCCATTATGCCATTTCCTCCCTTTTTGATGAATATTCCGCCACCAAACATATATATTGCTATAAGGTTAATAATCAGATATACGAGAGGGAAGAGGCGGGAAAACAGAAACTGGCAGTGGGGAAAACCGATATTCATTCCGAGATTACATGGGAAGAGAAGGTCATCAGTTTTGTTGTATTGCACCTGGGGGATCATAACTTTCTGGGGGGCGTGCGTGAATACATGGGAGAAGATGCCTTTGCGGAAATGCACCAGGGCATAAAGGATGCCTTTTTGCGAAGCGATATCTCCGGTGCACTCAGACTGATGGAGCAATATTTTGATACAGGGGATTGCTCTCTCTGGCATCTTTTTAAAGATGAACAGAGAAAGGTCTTGAATCAGATCCTGGATGAAACCCTCAAAGAGGTGGAGGGTTCACTCCGCCAGATAAACGAGCATCATTATTCGATCATCCAGGTCATGAGACAACTGCATGCGCCCTTACCAAGGGCCCTTGCCCTGACCGAAGAGCTGATGCTGAATACGGACCTGTTCAATTTGCTGGAAGGCAAGAAGATTGATATACCAGGGCTTCAAAAGCTGATCGAAAAGATCAGGGAAGGGGCCTTTAATGTGGACAGGACCACACTGAATTTTCTGGTCAGCAATAAGGTCAACGCCATGATGGGGAAATTCGCAAGTCACCCCCAGGATTCTTCTTTACTGGAAGCCGCTGAATCACTATTGTGGTCCCTGCAACCCCTTTCCCTGAAGCTTGACCTCTGGGAGGCCCAAAATATATATTTCTCCACCGGCAAACAGCTTTTTTCCGAAATGAAGGAAAGGGCCGATGCAGGGGATGAAAAGGCTGTAAAATGGATGGCCCGCTTCAAGGATTTCGGTGATCATTTAAAGGTGAAAATCATATAATGCATATTCCAGTATCCACCTATCGCATCCAGTTCAATCCGGCATTCGATTTCCGGTCTGCCAGGAAGATCATTGCCTACCTCTCTGATCTGGGGATTTCGGACCTCTATGCCTCACCCATATTCAAGGTCAGAAAAGGGAGCATGCACGGGTATGATGTGGTGGATCCCAATCAGTTGAATCCGGAGTTGGGGGAGGAAAGGGACTTTGAGGCCCTCATCAAGGAGATCCGGGAACATGATATGTCCTGGCTGCAGGACATTGTCCCCAATCACATGGCCTTTGACAGCCAGAACCGGATACTCATGGATGTCCTGGAAAATATGGAGAATTCCGAATATTTTCATTTTTTTGATATCGATTGGGACCATTTCTATGACAGCCTGAAAGGAAGGCTTCTGGCCCCGTTTCTGGGGAAATTCTATGCGGAATCACTGGAGGGGGGAGAGATTCAGCTCAGGTACGATGAAGAGGGCCTGACCGTCAACTATTACTCCTTGAGCCTCCCTTTGACATTGAGATCCTATGTCCGGGTTTTCAAGCATCGGATTGACATGCTCGAAAAACAGCTCGGGGGCAACCATACCGATTACATCAAATTCCTGGGGGCCCTTCATCTCCTTGAAACATTGACCTCGCTCGATGAAATCCATCCTGAATACGACCGGATCAGGCATGCCAAAAGGATGCTTTGGGAAATCTATTCCCGGAATCAGGACCTCAAGGGTTTTATGGATGCCAATATCCGGCTCTTCAACGGGAATAAGAATGACGCGGAGAGTTTCAATGCCCTTGACGATCTTCTCTCCGAACAGCCCTTCCGATTGTCCTTCTGGAAGGTTGCTGCCGAGGAGATCAATTACCGGAGATTTTTCAGCATCAATGATCTAATCTCCCTGAGGGTCGAGGATCATAATGTTTTCGAATATACCCATCGATTGATCTTTAAACTGATCAAGGAGGGAAAATTCAACGGACTCAGAATCGACCATATTGACGGCCTCTGGGACCCCACCACCTACCTGGAGAGGATCAGGGAAAACGCAGGCCGGATATATGTGATTGTGGAAAAAATACTGGATTTCGATGAAAAATTTCCTTTCTTCTGGCCCATTCAGGGGACTACCGGCTACGACTTTATGAACTATGTGAACGGCATCTTTTGTAAAAAGGAGCATGCCAAGGTATTTGCCAAGATATATTACATGTCCGCCGGCCTGCATACGGACTTTGATGAACTGGTTTCACAGAAGAAAAGACTGATCATCGGCAAGCACATGGCAGGAAATATCGACAATCTCGCCCATCTCATGAAAAAGATCGCCGGTAAAGACCGGTACGGAAAGGACATCACCCTTTACGGTCTCAAAAGGGCACTGGTGGAGGTCATGAGTTATTTCCCGGTCTATCGCTCCTATATCAATGACCATATGTTTGGTGAATCGGATAAATCCCATATCAGCCAGGCCATTCAGAAGGCCAGTCAACACAATCCTGACCTTTTCTATGAGATGAATTTCATAGAAAAATTCTTTTCCCCTGATTTCTCCGAACATTTTACGGAAGAGGAGAATCAACAATTATTGGATTTTATAATGCAATTTCAACAATTTACAGGTCCTCTCATGGCCAAGGGATTTGAGGATACCGTGCTCTATATCTACAACAAACTGATTTCATTGAACGAAGTGGGAGGAGATCCCCAGCGGTTCGGGGTGTCGGACAAAGAATTCCACGCCTTTAACGAACACAGGGCCGGTCATCTGCCCCATTCCCTCAATGCCACCTCAACCCATGATACCAAAAGAGGTGAGGATATCCGGGCAAGAATCAATTGCCTTTCCGAAATCCCTCAGGAATGGCAGAGTCATCTGAAACACTGGAACCGGATCAACCGCAGGAAAAGGAAGAGGGGGAATGGCGCGTATATGCCGGATGAAAACGATGAATACCTGATCTATCAAACCCTGATCGGGGTTTTCCCTTTTCTCGATACGGAACAGGGAGCCCTGACCGACCGGATGAAAGGTTACATCATCAAGGCAGTGCGCGAGGCCAAGCGGCATACTGCCTGGATCAAGCCGGACACGGAATACGAGGATGCCTGTACGGGGTTTGTGGAAAAGATATTGAGCCCGTCCGAAGAAAACCTCTTCCTGAAGGAATTCCTGCCCTTTCAGCAAAAGATCGCCTTCTATGGCATATTCAACTCCCTTTCCCAGGTCCTGATCAAGATCACAAGCCCCGGCGTGCCCGACTTCTATCAGGGAACGGAGCTATGGGACCTGAACCTGGTGGACCCGGACAACCGGCGGCCTGTGGATTTCGCGAAAAGAACGACCTTCCTTAAGGATATCAAGGCAAAAGAAGGGGAGGACCTATCGAAACTGATGGAAGAACTGCTTGCAGGAAAAGAGGACGGCAGGATCAAGCTCTTTCTCATCTACCGCGGACTGAAGGCAAGGCGGAAGAACCAGGAGCTTTTTCAAAACGGCTCTTACATACCCATCCGGGTCGAGGGGGATTGGAAGGATTGTGTGATTGCATACGCAAGAAATCACCAGGAGCACTGGGCAATCACTATAGCGCCCCGGTTCCTGACCAGCCTGATCAGGGAGGGAGAGTATCCTCTGGGTGAGCCGGTCTGGTCGGATACCCGCCTCATATTGCCCGAGGGATGCCCCTCCTCATGGATCAGTCAGATCACCGGCCAGAAGATTAACAGCGACGGGACGATTGCGGTCGGAGAGGTCCTGGCCCATTTCCCGGTGGGTCTGATCATGGGTTAGGGCTTTCATACCTCATTGTCTCAAGAGGCTGCATTCATAAACCGTTGCCGGTCCGAGGTCCCTGATCACTAAAAGGATATGCGGTCCCGGGTGTGGCCCTTGCTGGTGTTTTTTTCCAGAAATCCTATGATCTTTCCTGCCACATCCACGCCGGTAGCGGCTTCGATCCCCTCCAGTCCTGGTGATGAATTGATCTCGATGACTACAGGGCCGTGATTCGAACGGAGGATATCCACCCCCGCGATATTCAGCCCGATGGTCTTGGCCGCACGCACAGCGGTGGATCTTTCCTCAGGTGTGAGTCTGATCTTTTCCGCCTTGCCGCCCCGGTGCAAGTTGGACCGGAATTCCCCGGGTGCCCCTTGTCTCCTCATGGCAGCCACCACCTTATCGCCGACCACGATGCAACGGATATCCATGCCATCCGCCTCCTTGATATACTCCTGAACCAGAATATTGGCATTAAGCCCGCGAAATGCCTCGATGACCGACTTCGCAGCCTGGGTCGTTTCAGTCAGAACCACCCCGATCCCCTGTGTTCCCTCCAGGAGCTTGATGACTAGTGGGGCGCCTCCGATGATATTGATTAATCCTTCGATATCCTTTGTGGAATGGGCAAAACCGGTCACCGGCAGGCCAATCCCTTTCCGGGCCAGAAGCTGCAGACAGCGCAGCTTGTCGCGGGAGCGGGAGATTGCCTGGGAGCGGTTCGCCGTAAATACACCTATCATCTCGAATTGGCGCACAACAGCGGTTCCGTAAAAGGTCTTGGATGCCCCGATGCGAGGGATGACCGCATCAAAGTCCTCCAACGGCTTGCCCTGGTAAACAATGGAAGGGCGATGGGAGGTAATGTTCATATAACAGCGAAGGTAATCAATCACCTTCGTCTCGTGCCCCCGCTGCTCACCCGCTTTCTTGATCTTCTGGGTGGAATAAAGGGAAGGTTTATGCGACAGGATGGCTATCTTCATGGTTTATTTCTTTCCTTCTATCTTCAAGGTTTCTTTTAATGCACGGCTCAGTAAAAAGGACCTGCGCGGATCGATCAGAAATCGCCCCCGTAGGGCCTGCCGCCCCAGCAGCATGCGAAAACCCATCACATCCCTGTTGGTGAGGGTCAGTTCAATCGGGCACTGATATTCATCAAATTGAACCGTGGTAAGGATGACATATCTGAGTTCAGTGGATCCCCCGGAATTGCGGATCTGCCGCTGGTCGATCACATATGCCTCGGATTCCCATGTTTCATGGCTGTTATGCTGATAGGGATGGACCTTGAAACGCAGCCTCGTCCGGCCCCGGACAGAGCGGCTTTTAATGTCAAAGGCGTGGATGGCCGAAGAGCGGGCACCTGTATCGATCTTAGCCTTGATCGCCTGAATCCCGAGGTCTGGTAAGGAAAGCCATTCCCGCCAGCCAATGACCGGCAAAGGTTTCTTCTGTTTCATCTGAATTCCGTCATAACCATAAACCAAGGTTAAGGGATAAGGATTATATTTCCGTTTCCCCCGGATCAAAATGTCCGGGAAAGAACCACCGGAAGGCAAAGGATGATTCAATGAGACTGGATTGCCCCGCTGAGGTACCTTCGCATGAGTAAGGTCAAAAAATATCGGGATTATTCCGGAATGACGACCACAGGATATATATATATTCTATAATGGGATCTCGGATTTCTCAATATCTCTTGAGCAGTTTCGACTTTTAAGTGCATTGTCCAGCAATTCGTCCCTCCCATAGATATCATCCCTGAAATAGAGCGTACCATCTTCCTTAACCCATGCGGTCCAGTAAAGTATATGCACCGGAATGCTTTCCCGGAGTTGAATGTGGACCTCTGAACCCTCCTCCAATGCCTCAATGATCTTTTCTACGGTCCACTTGGGGTCCCCGCGCAGAATATATTCCGCCAGTTCGATAGGTTTTTCGACTCGAATACATCCGGCGCTGAGACTCCGGTCCATTTTTTTAAAAAGCTCCCGGGATGGCGTATCATGAAGATATACGCTGAACCTGTTAGGGAAGATAAACTTGACCCGTCCTAATGGATTCATGGGACCGGGTTCCTGTTGCAATCGGTAAGGAAATGCATTTTCGTCCACCCCGGCCCAGTTGATAAGCGTAGGGTCGATTTCCTCGCTCAGGCCGTTTAGGTACTGAAATACCCTGAAGTGCCGATCAGGAAGATAAGAGATGTCCTTCCGTATCTTGGGGAGCAGATCCTGGATCACCACTTCTTTGGGGACACGCCAGCGGGGATTCAGGACAAGATAGCTCATGTTTTTACTGAAAACAGGGGTCTGTCGGTCAGGCTTTCCCACAATCACGCGCATGGTCATCAAAACCCTCTCATCCTCGATCACATAAAGCTCGAAACCTGGGATATTGATCATGATATAACGTCTGCCAAGCTCCTGAGGCAGCCACCGCCAGCGTTCCAGATTTAATTGTATCTGGCGCAATCTTTGTTCAGGAGGGCAATTTAATGCCCTCAAGGTCGCAGGATCCACCATGCCGGAGGATTCGAGACCATGTCTTTGCTGAAATCTGTGCAATGCCCTTTCTATGTGATCATCGAAAAGGTTGTTTTCATTCTCATGCCACAGAAGATCTCTGGTTGCGGTAAGGATGGACTGAAGCGACCCAACGGCTCTATCACTCACCCCATTTTTTAATTCCACCTCCGGCGTTAGCTCCGGCCAGCCTCCCTTCCTGATGATCATCCGATATTCAGTCAAGGCTCCCTTCAATCTCCTGTAACCGGGATATGAGGGGAGATGGTTCATTAGAATTTTCTGGATCGAACGGGAATGAAGGGCCTTTTGTAAAACCTCCTCATGATCGGTATCATCTCTGTGAGCCACCCATGCGGGATCAAATGTCTCTGGATTCAGCCGCCCGGACAAGAGATGTGAATCGTATACCAGGAAGGCATCGGTCAATAAAAGATCGAGGTCCGCGAATAGTGAAGGGTCTCTCTTCTTTTTATTGAACCATTCTTCCCTGATCCTCGAGATGGTTTTCTCGATTGCCTCCAGATGATAATCCTCCGGGTTAAGGCCCTCCGAACCTGATTTATGGATGCTCTTGATCAGCGCCTTTGCCTCCGGCAGAATCCCAATTTCGTCACTCCATGCAAGGTTATAGGAGCGTCTCGCATAGAAACGGGATAATGTCTCTGCTGCGTAGAGCGGCTCTTCACCCACTCTGGAGAGGGTCGGGGAGGCCGTCCGGATCATTCGCTCCTTGAGCTGTCCGCTGACCTTTTTGGGAAGGGTGTGACAGGCGCTATTCAAAAACAAAAACATACCAACTATCAGTATCAATAAAGCAAATGCCGGTCTGTAAACAATGGCTTTTTTATCCATGGATACCTGCCTAATCAATCCCCATATTCGGCAATTCGCCCAAAATAAAAAGATGTGACAATCTTTTAAAAGGTCCTAAAAATGTCATTGCTATGAGGCAAAGACCCGAGCGAAGCGTGGGGGAAAGCGAAGCAATCTCAGGCATGCATATCTATTTGTATTTATTAGATTGCTTCGTCGCTGCCCCCTTCGCTTTGCTCAGGGCTTCGACTCACCCTCGCAATGACTCAATACATGACTTTTTACGAGGCCATCAAATATGAATAGAATGAATATTCCAAAAATCTCCATCATGAAGGGGAATTAAATCAGGGATTTGAAAAATTGTCAATCATTCTGTTATGCCGGGACTTTTGATTAATTATTTTTTAATTGACACATTCATATTCCACTTATTTTAAGTTATAATATATCCGGGTCAGGCTCTCAATGACTCAATATATGATTTTTACCGCATTACTATCCTTGATCACCTCTAACCTTATAAAATTTTTTCAATGAAAAAGATGTGAGGAGAAAGATATGTCGATTGAAGCACTTGAAAACATCCCGCTTCGTGAATGGATTCAGGAGTGTGCGGATCTGTGCAAGCCCGAGAAAATCGTTATTTGCGACGGTTCTGAAGAGGAGAGGGAGAAACTCACCAGGGAGGCCCTATCCACAGGGGAATTGATAGCTTTGGACCAGGAAAAACTCCCGGGATGCGTGTATCACCGGACTGCGATAAATGATGTGGCAAGGACCGAAGACCTCACATTTATCTGCACTCATCTGAAAGGGGATGCGGGACCCACCAACAACTGGATGAGCCCGGAAGAGGGATACCGCCGGGCCAGTGCCATTTTTTCGGGTGCCATGAAGGGGCGGACCATGTATGTGATCCCATTTTCCATGGGGCCCGTCGGTTCCCCCTTCAGCAAGATCGGTGTGGAGCTGACGGACAGTATTTACGTGGTTCTGAACATGCGGATCATGACGCGAATGGGCAAAGATGTGCTGGAACAACTGGGGGCTGCCGGTGAATTTATGAAATGCCTTCACAGCAAAGCGGACCTGGATATCAAGCGGCGGTTGATCCTTCATTTTCCCGAAGACAATGCCATCTGGAGCGTCGGAAGCGGATACGGAGGGAATGTGCTCCTTGGGAAAAAGTGCCTTGCGCTGCGCATCGCAAGCTTTATGGCGCATCAGGAGGGCTGGATGGCTGAGCATATGCTCATCCTCGGTGTGGAGGAACCAAACGGAAGGATCATGTATGTGGCTGCCGCGTTTCCGAGTGCCTGTGGCAAGACCAATCTCGCCATGCTCGTTCCGCCCGAGGCTTTGAAACATAAAGGATATAAGATATGGACCGTGGGTGATGATATCGCATGGATGCGAATCGATACGGATGGTGGTTTGTGGGCCATTAATCCGGAATCGGGTTTCTTTGGTGTGGCCCCCGGGACCAATTCCAAAACCAATCCCAATGCCATGGAGGCCATCAGGAAAAACACAATTTTTACGAATGTCCTTCTGAAACCCGATGGCACGGTCTGGTGGGAGGATGGTGACGGAGATCCGCCGGAGGAAGGGATCGATTGGAAGGGAAATCCATGGAAACCGGGGTTGAGGGATGAGGATGGAAAGGTTATTCTGGGCGCCCATCCGAACAGCCGGTTTACATCTCCCATTTCCCAATGTCCGACCGCATCCTTTCGTCTGGAGCAGCATCATGGGGTTCCCATTTCGGCCATCATCTTCGGTGGCCGCAGGGCCCGGGTCGCTCCCCTGGTATATGAGGCCTTTGCCTGGGAGCACGGTGTTTATATCGGGGCCACTATGGCCTCTGAGCGCACTGCTGCGCAGTTCGGCAAAATTGGGGAGGTGCGCCGGGACCCTATGGCCATGTTACCTTTCTGTGGTTACAATATGGCAGACTATTTCAGGCACTGGCTTTTCATGGGACTGCGGATGAGAAAGCAGCCCAGGATATTCCATGTCAACTGGTTTCGATCGGACAAGAACGGTAAATTCCTGTGGCCCGGTTACGGTGAGAACCTGCGGGTCATTGAATGGGTTCTTGCCCGCTGCAGGGGCGAGGCCCAGGCCATGGAGACACCGATCGGGTTTGTCCCCACACCTGAAAGCCTCGATTTGACAGGCCTTGATATCACATCAAAGAACATCAATCCCCTCTTGAACATTGATCGTGAGGCATGGATCGAGGAACTGAAAGGGCACAAGGAATTTTTCATCCGGTTTGGCAAACGCCTGCCCGTGGAATTATGGCAGCAATATCAGGGGATGTGCAAGCGATTTGGGGTGAGTGATGAAATCCCTCTGGCCTGAAGCATGCCCTGTGATTTTTTAGAAAGGAGCCACTGACCGGATGGAATCCTTGTTTCCCGTGCTTGATATATCCGAAGAATCTAAAGAGGTTCAGCAGAAGGAATTTCTGGCCAGGTCATCCCTGATTGTCCTTGCAGGCACCCTGGTGAGCCGGATATTCGGTTTTTTCCGGGAAATGGTGGTAGCGGCCTTTTTTGGGAATGGCTCGACTGTGGATGCATTCCGTGTGGCATACATGATCCCTAACATTTTCCTTCAGCTTTTCAGTTATTCAGCCATCGGCTCCGCCCTGATCCCGGTCATCACAAAATACATGACTCGTAAGGATGACGAAGGAGTCAACATTGTCTTGAACAGCGTTGCGAATCTCCTTCTGTTATTTTTTTTCTCTTTGATGATCATAGGGATCATCTTTGCACCCGAGATGACAAGGTTAATGGCCCCCGGATTCTTGAGGGAGTCCTCCAAGTTTCATCTAACTGTGGCAATGACTCGGGTCATATTCCCCACAATTGTTTTCCTGGGAATGTGCCATTTTACCATGGGGATATTGCATCTTTACAACCATTTTACTGCCCCTGCATTTGCCCCGGTATTTTTCAACCTGTTAGTCGTTTTATCCATTGTGACATTAAGACGCGATCTCGGTGCGATGAGTCTGGCGATTGCCATTCCCATAGGTGCGATCGCTCAACTTCTTTTTGAAATCCCCTTTTTGAGAAAAAGGGGTTGGATATATACATTTCAACTGGTCTGGGATCACCCCGGGGTAAAACAGATCGTCCTGCTCATTTTACCCACGGTCTTCAGCCTTGCCAGTATCGAAATCAATGTCCTTGTGGACACCCGCTTTGCCTCCCTTTTGAAATCGGGAAGCGTGGCAGCTCTTCATTATGCGATCCCTATCTACTATATGCCGATGAGCCTTTTTGCCATAACCATCTCAACTGTCCTTTTCCCCCGCTTTTCAAGGCATACCGCGTTAAATGATATGGCGGGATTGAAAAAGTCTTACTCTTTCGGGCTCAGGACAGTCTTTTTGATTATGATGCCTGCCTCTGTTGGTCTTGTGGTGCTGGCCAATCCGATCGTTCGATTGCTTTTTGAGAGAGGGGCCTTTGATATGAATGCGGTTTCGGCCACCTCATTTGCCCTGATATTTTACGCCATGGGCCTTACATCAACAAGTGCCCTTCACCTGACCAACCGGGTTTTTTATTCACTGGAGGATACAATGACCCCTACCATCATCACCATGATCGCAATAGCAGTGAATTATTTTGGTGACTGGATACTGTCAGGTCCTTTGCTGCACGGAGGCATTGCACTTTCGACCTCTATTGTGATGACCTTCAATTTCTGTTCCCTTTTACTTATCCTGAGAATGAGGATCGGTCGGTTGGGATGGAACACGATACTGAATACCCTGGGAAAGGTATGCGCTGCCTCTTGTATCCTTGGTATCAGTGCCTATCTGAGTTGGAGGGGTATAGGGTATCTTGCCGGAGAATCGCTTGTAGGACAAATTATATCGGTTGGCTCGGGGATTATGGTGGGGATCATTACCTATGTAATCACTGCAAAAATATTGAATATCAGAGAGATCTCCACCTTTTCAAAGCTGCTTATGACTCAATTGAAGAACAAAAAAAGATCCGGGAAGGGGGGGCCTTACGGGACTGTCCCGCTTGACTTCGGATAAGAACTCCTGCATGCGATTTCTCAAATGATCCCCAGGATTACAGGCTGAAAGGCAGAAATATCAGATCTCGAAAGTGCCTGCCCATGGAATAATGGCAACAATATCATGGGCTGTATAAGTGATTCGGGGTGGGTGAGGAAATCCCTTTTTATTGAAATATGACATTAGAAATAGGAACAGTGACCGAATGTACTGACAATAATAATTGTTATTTTGATATCTTTTTGTTATTCTACATTATTCATTTTGTTTGTATTTTGAATCGACTTCACCCTTATTGATTACTTTCGAGGATTTGAATTGTCTGTTTTGAGAACGGGGAAAAAGATATATTTCGTATCGGATATGCATTTCGGTATCCCGGATTTTGAAGAAAGTCTGGAAAGGGAGAAAAGACTGGTCGGATGGCTCAATAGAGCCAGACATGATGCCGAAGAATTTTTCCTGTTAGGGGATATCTTTGATTTTTGGTTTGAATACAGATCTGCAGTTCCATATGGGTATACCCGTTTTTTGGGTAAAATTGCGGAGCTTACGGATTCTGGGATACCTGTTCATTTTTTTACCGGGAATCATGATTTATGGACCTTCGATTATCTCCCGAAGGAGACCGGAGTGATCCTTCACCGGGGGCCTTTAAAGAGGGAGATCAATGGAAAGATTTTCCTGATGGCCCATGGCGATGGCTTGGGGCCGTCTGATAAGGGTTTTAAGCTCATGAAGAGACTATTCACAAACCGCCTTACCCAGCATCTGTTCAGACTGATTCATCCCGATATCGGTATCAAACTGGGCATGTATTTTTCAAGAAAAAGCAGGGAATCCCTTCCGGAAGAGGAATTTTCATTTAAAGGTGAAGATAAGGAATTTCTTGTTTTATATGCCAAGGGTATTCTCCGTAAAGAGCATATCGATTATTTCATCTTTGGTCACAGGCATGTTCCGGTGATGCTGGAATTAAATGAAAAAAGCGTTTTTATCAATATCGGGGACTGGATCACACATTTTAGCTATGCCGTTTTTGACGGTAAAAAAATTGACCTGCTCAAGTATGAAAATGATTGAGAGGTTTCGGGCCATTCATTAATATGCCCTGAGTTCCTTTGCGATCCTTTTATTGTTTCTAAGCAATGCCAGTTCATAGGCAGAGAAGCCTCTATTGTTTTTGACACTCACATCGGCCCCGGAGACCAAAAGATCTCTAACCATTTCAATATTGCAGTACATCGATGCATACATTAAAGCCGTGAATCCGTCGTTATTTTTTGCATTGACATCGATGCCTTTATTTAAAAGCTTTTGGGCAATCTCCCTTTTGCCGTATAATATCGCTGTCATTAATGAGGTATTACCTTCATAATCTTTATCATCGATATCCCCACCCTTGGAGAGCAATGTTTCGAACATAAAGGATGAGCCATTCATTACGGCATACATGAGGGCCGTTTCCCCTTTATTATTTTTTGTTTTGATGTCAGCGCCCTCTGCCAGCAGGATTTCAAAGATGGCTGACTTTTCTTTTGAAACGGCATTGATCAAGGGGGTATTGCCGTTTTTATCCTCAGCATTGATAAATGCACCATGATCGATCAGGCTTTTGACAATGGTGACATCATCCTTGGATGACGCCAGTAATAATGCCGTATTCCCGTTAAAATTTTTCAGGCCAATGTCCGCACCCTTGGCAATCAGGATTTGGACAATATTGCCAAATCCGTTTGCTGCTGCATTCATTAATGGGGTATTCCCATTGCTGTTCTTGAAGTTTATATCCGCCCCTTTTGTGATCAGCAAATCTGCCATACCTACATTGTTTTTAGCTACAGCCAATAATAAGGCTGTATTGCCGCTGTTATTTTTTTCGTTTATATTTCCTCCCTTTTCAATCAAAAATTTGACTACATCTACATGATTGTTCAAAACGGCCTGCATCAAGGCCGTAAAACCATCAATATCCTCGGCGTTGATATCTGCCTTTTTGCTCAACAATAACCTTACGATTTCCATATGCCCGTTCATTGCGGCAAACATCAGCGAGTTGGTGCCGTATTCATCCTTTGCATTCACGTTGATGCCCTTTTCCACTAATTTTTGGACAGTGGAAAGATCCCCTGTTTGTGCGGCATAAAATAAGCCCTTAATATCCTCATTCCTGGGATCCCATGAAACTGCCGATAGGATTGAAGCCCGGGCAGAGAAAGAAAGCAAAACAATGAAGAGAATGATAAGGGTTATCATTCTTTTTGAATGTCCCATGAACATTCACTCCTTTGTGATAAATGTAATTGAAATCACCTTAAATTCCTCAATGGAAAGGATGGGGATTTTTAGACTATGGCCGAGGAGGATACTGTTTTTAGCTCATGATATAAATTTTCCCTTTTTGCGATCTCGATCATATTTTTTATCATCCGAAATTTTAGCTGGTGAAGCGTATTGATACTCAGATTCATGAGTTGGGCTATTTCGGTTAATTCCCATTCTTCCTCATAAATCAGCTTAAAGAGGTATTTGTGTCGGTCGCACAGCTTGTCCTTTAATATCCGTAGAATCCTTCTGAGGTCCTGTGTGGCCAGTCCCTTGTGCTGGTCTTTATAGGTTATGCGGTTCTGCACCTGTTCCAACGCCACAAAGCTTCGCTGTTCTCTTAAAAAATCGATAGTCATATGAAAGGCGATCTCTCTGAGATAGGCCATGAAGGAGCGTTCATTATCCCCCTTGAATTTATTTAGCCGCCTGTAATCATCTTCCAGAAGCGCCAGGAAGACCCTGTGGAATATGTCATCCCGTTCGTCATCATGAAGGGAATAACTGTACCTTTTCAGAGCCTTTGTGATGTAGGTATAGATCAGACTCCCATACCTGTCGACAAAATGATCCCAGGATTTTTTATCCCCTTTGGTGCATCTTTCTAAAAAATCAAGAAAATTCCCATTTGTTTCCATAATCAAAAGCAAACTCCATAACATTTATAAAACATTGAAAGACAATTGTTGTGTAAAGATCGTCAATCCTCTCTTATAGGTCAATTTCCCAGGGCCCTTTTTATCTTTTTTAGCAATACCTCAATCCCCTCTGATTTGTCATAGTAATCGCATGCACCCGGAACGGCTCGTTTCTGGATATCCAGAGGATAAACACTGGTCACAATGACCTTGAGATTGCCATAGAATTGTTCGATCACATCATACATGACACTGCCGCTGACTTTAGGCATTTTGATATCCAGCAGGATCAGGTCCATTGGCTCTCTCTTCAATATCTCATGGGCGTCTAATGCCGTTGGGGCCTCAGTCACGGTATATCCTTCAAGGGTTAAAAGCCTTACGTATATATTCCGGATTCTATCCTCATCATCCAGCACAAGGATTTTTTTCATGGTTTTTCTCCTGTAAAGGGTTATTAACAGTTTTTTATATAAAATATAACATAGTGCATATTAAGAGAAGATTAAAATAAGATTAAACTTTTTTAATCTGAAGGGTTTTACAAGAAGAAACGGTTGGGCTGGGATGAGACAGATATCAGAGGCAGTATGACATGAAAGGTGGTCCCCTTTCCGGGTTCACTATTTACCTGAATCTCTCCGTTGTGGACCTTGGCAATGGAGAGGGCGATGCTCAAACCTAGTCCGCTGCCGGATTCATCATCAGTGCCCTTTTTTTCTCCTCGAAAGAAACGGTTGAATATTTCGGGAAGATCCTCTTCCGAAATGCCTATCCCTGTGTCGGAGATAGTGACAACCACCTTTTGGTCTTCGCTGCGGATGATCAGACCGATTCTCCCCCTTTGGGGAGTGAATTTAATGGCATTGTCCAGGAGGTTGAAAAACAGGCGTCTCAGGTGCAGCCTGTCTCCATGAACATATATCGGTTCATCTGGCATCTGAATAGTCACCATAATTTTTTTCCGTGAGGCCAATATCTCACTCTGCTTATGTATCTCATCCAGAAAATCTGTGAAATGAATGTCCTCTAATTTAAAGACATCGGGCTTGAAATCCAGTTTGGCCAATAGGAGCAGATCATTGATGGTCCTGAGCATTCTGCCTGATTCCTCCAGAATAATATCGATTACCCTTTTATATTCTTCAACACCCTGGTTCTTCCTTTGTAAAAGCTCTGATTCGCCTACAATTATGGCTATGGGGGTTTTTAATTCATGGGCGACATGGGAGCTGAATTCCATGATATATTTGAAGGATTCCTCAAGGCGGATGATCATATCATTAAAGGCGTCCACAAGATATCTCATCTCCACGTCAATATGTTCGGCCTTTACTCGGGCGCTCAAATTTTCATGGGTAATATTTCTGGCGGTCTTGGTGATTTCCACCACGGGCTTTAAAATCCCCGCAGTGAAGATTTGACCCAGGAAAGCGGCAAATAACAGGATGATAGGGATGCTGATGGCTATATAGAATAGCCGGTTGTTTAATATATGAATAATCGGTTTGAGGGAAGTGCCCACCTGCAACATATACTTGGGCAGATTTTCATGTGAAAAAGGTATGGTAATTACACGGATACGATTTTTTTTAAACGTTAGATCACTGAATTGCACCTCTTTGTGCATAACCTTTTTTATTTCTTTTTCAAAGGCATATAATAATTTTTCAGTCAGATTGGGTGAATGAACTATTGATTTGCCGCCCGTGTCCAAGAAATTGATGAAGTCCTCTTTTAAGTCATATCTGTCCACCTTTAAGAGCCACTGGTTTTCTAATTCATCGATTTTATCCTGATCCGGATGTTCACCTTCCAGTTGAATGACCTTTTTGAGCACGAAGAGAAAGGACTCCTGATCGTGCCCGAAGATGTCCATATAGGCATTGATGATATTCTTTATCTCTTCAGCCTTGGTGACAAGTTCATAGTCAAGCTCCCCATAAAGGGTGTAGTGAAGGCTGAGATAAAGCACACCGCTGTAAATGATCAGGATCACACCCAGGATAGCCACATATAACACGCTGATTTTAAAACGGATGGAATTGAATCTCATCGGAGGCTATTCCTTTATAATATATCCGACACCACGGATGGTATGAATGAGCTGCTTGTCAGAGCCTTTGTCAATCTTGTTGCGCAGATAATTGATATACACATCCGTGATATTGGTGAAACTGTCGAAATCCTCGTTCCAGACATGCTCGGAGATCATGGTCCGGGTGACAACCTGATTGGCATTCAGCAGCAGGTATTCCAAAAGGGCGTATTCCTTGCTTGTCAATTTTATCTCTCTCCCTGCCCGTTTCACCTTATGGGTGCGCTGGTCTAATTCCAGGTCGGCTATTTTTAACAGAGTTACCTTTTCAGTCTTCTTCCGGCGCAGCAGGGCCCTCACCCTGGCTAATAGTTCTTCGAATGCAAAGGGCTTGGTTAGGTAATCGTCGGCTCCGGAGTCCAAACCGGTTACCTTATCCCTGATGTCGCTTTTGGCGGTTAGCATCAATATGGGGGTATCGATTTTGCTTTTTCTGAGGGTTTCACAAACGGACAGGCCGTCCCTGTCGGGCAGCATCAGATCGAGAATGATCAGGTCATAAGGATTTAAATCTGCCATATATAAAGCTTCTTCACCATTATATGCCACATCCACGGCATAGTGCTCTTCCTTTAAACCCCGTTCGATGAAGTTGGCGATCCTTAATTCGTCCTCAACTAATAAGATGCGCATCCTGATGAACCTTGTTTATTCGGCTTTGATGCCATTGTAAAAGGTCCTAAATTTCATTATATTGGCATATCTCATGTTTTTACGACCCGCTCATCGATGATTTTTAATATATTTTATTTTAATATTTTTGTCTAATATTTGACACCCTCGCAATGACTCGATGCATGACTTTTTAAGGGTTCATTATATTTTAAATAACTCAATGGGATAAACTCTGATATATCTTTTCTTTTGAATTTTTTCTGTAAACCCATTACTATGTTCAATGAATATCCCTGAAGCAACTTGGAGGGTATAACCAATAGTGGTGAAAAACATAAATTTGTGACCGTTTGAAATATAAATATAGATAAGGAGACAATAGGATCAAATAGAATGAATAATAAACAGGAAAAAGCCCCTCTGCGGCAGGGACACGGATTCGGCACCTTTGGCGGTGTGTTTACCCCAGCGGTCCTCACTATCCTCGGTGTCATCCTTTTCCTGCGGGCAGGATGGGTGGTGGGTAATGCCGGATTGATGGGGGCATTAATCATTATTGTCATTTCCAATTTTATCAGCCTTTCTACCGGCCTGTCCCTCTCAGCCATTGCCACCAGCATGGATATCGGGGTGGGCGGGAACTACTACCTTATCTCCCGCACCCTGGGTCTTGCAGCAGGGGGTAGTATCGGGATACCCCTCTATCTCTCCCAGGCCATCTCCATTGCCTTTTATGCCATTGGTTTCACCGAAGGATTGATGTGGGTCTTCCCCAACATCAATCCTGTCTTGATTGCCACAGCTACGTGCATCATCCTCTCCGTGATCTCCTTTGTGGGGGCCGACTGGGCCATCCGCGTGCAGTATATCATTATGGCCTGTCTGGGGCTGGCTCTGGTCTCGTTCTTCTGGGGAGGGGCAAAAGGGGGGGTACCTGTCTCATGGACGGCATCCGAAGGGTCCGTGGGGTTCTGGATGGTGTTTGCCATTTATTTCCCCGCGGTCACCGGTATAGAGGTGGGAGTAAGTATGTCCGGTGATCTGGAGGACCCGTCCAGAAGCATCCCCCTGGGGACCCTTATGGCTATCGGGGTCACATTGATCATTTATATATTTCAGGCGATCTGGTTTGCGAGGAACGTGCCCCCGGAACTCCTGAGATCCAACACAGCCATCATGATGGATATTGCCAGATGGCGATTTCCCATATTTGTCGGTCTTTGGGCGGCAACCCTCTCCTCTGCCCTTGGCAACATCATGGCCGCGCCGAGAACCATGCAGGCACTGGCAAGGGACCGTGTCCTGCCGAGGTTTCTCGGCAAAGGGAGCGGCCCTGCCAATGAGCCCCGCATCGCACTTTTGATCACCTTTGGCATAGCCGAGGCATTTATCCTCTTCGGGAATCTGAATCTGGTGGCCCCCATTGTCACCATGTTCTTTTTGAATACCTATGGGGTGGTCAATCTCATTGCAGCACTGGAAAATATTGTGGGGAATCCCAGTTTTCGTCCCAAATTGCGGATTCACTGGGTGATATCTCTCCTGGGTGCAGCAGGATGCTACTATGTCATGTTCCTGATCAATGTAGGGGCCACCCTGCTGGCTATCGTTGTTACGGTTATCATCTATTTAGTGCTCAAGAGAAAGATGATCAGAACCACCTGGGGGGATGTAAGGATCGGAATATGGTATTCACTTATCCGCTTTTCACTCCTCAAGTTAAAGGATTATGCATGGCACCCCAAGAACTGGAAACCGAATCTCCTTGTGTTTACAGGCAATCCTAATACACGGGATCACCTGATTTCGATTGCCAGACTGCTCGAGAAAGGGCGCGGCTTCATTTCCCTAGTACAGTTGATCCTGGGTCCCTGTGAGGATCAATGCAAATTCCGGAAGATAGCGTTTAAGCAGCTCATCGATTTTATCGATAAAAAGGACCTTCAGGCCTTTCCAGTCGTATATGTGGGGGATAATTTACATGAGGGCGTCCTTGCCGTGGTCCAGGCCGCAGGCATCGGTAAACTTTATCCCAATATAATTTTCATGGGATGGTCTACCGACCCGGCCCGGAAAAGGGATTTTGCAAGGCTCATCAGGAACCTTCATGCCCTCGGCAAGAGTTCCGTTTTCCTCAATATCGATATCGAGAAGGAATTCGGAAAAAGGCAGTCCATAGATATCTGGTGGGGCGGGCTGCAGCAAAACAGAAACCTCATGCTTCTCTTGGCCCATCTTTTCTCTCTTAACGAAGAATGGAAGGGGTGTGAGATCAAAGTGAATATGTGCATCAAGGACGCTGCGGGCCAGGAGCAGGCCTATCAGAACCTGACCCAATTTTTGGAAGAGGTCCGGATCAAGGCGACTGCGAATATTATCCCTTACAATCCGGACCAGACCGATATCTGGCGGATCATCATCGAAAATTCAGCCCATACCGACCTTGTGATCCTAGGGATAGGACTTCCCGAAGAGGGAAAGGAAAAGGCATTCATGAACCGGATGGATTCCCTCATCAGGAAGCTGCCATCGACCCTCCTGGTGAAAAGTCTCGAAGAGATCAACCTCACATAAATCCATCTCTCTCCCTTTAGACTCCTCGCTTGTTTCATCGAATAGGAAAAAGCGGACCTTTTTACGTCTATTAATATATGAAGATTGTTTACGAAAGTTGCGCTTGAATGCCTCGACCTTTGGTCGATGATGAAAAGCGCGAAAACAGCCTTTTATTAAGGCATCCATTTTTTCTCTGTTGGATATATTTCTCTTAATGATGATTAATATATTTTTCTAAGAAAATAGTCTTTCATCAATCAGGGCAGTTACTTCATGGTGCGAAAAGGGGGTGATAAGAAAAGTGGATATTTTAAATTCACCACTTTCTAATTTAATGTTTTACAAGGTTAAGGAGGAAGATGATGAAAAAGGGAGTTTTAAGAATACTATTGATCAGTCTTGTCGCTTTTTGTGTAGTTCTTGCCATGACCGGGGATTTCACATGGGCCCAAACTGAAAATCAGGCTGAGCAGGCCTCAAGAAAGATGCAGGAGTATTTTAGAAATATTATTACGAATCCTTACGGAACATGGATTGAATATCGCCAGACGACAAGTCTGGAGGACTTGTTGCTGACCGGTACATATTATCCTGAAATAACTTATAGAGTTCAGATCCCCAATCTCTTTCCAAACTGGTTCACCCCATCCTCCGAATACACTGAATATAGCCGTATTGGTGGTATCGGAGGTATTTCAATCTTCCCATCCATTTGGGGCGGAATATGGGATTTAACAGGATCGGGTGGTGGAGGATGGTATCCGGGATTGACCGGAGGGGGAACCTCTTGGCTTACAGGAGGATGGCCGTGGGGTGGAATAGGTACGTGGCCGGTCGCATGGCCTTTGGGAACAGGATCATGGCAAGGAGGAGGAAATACGAATCCCCCCAATATAATATATTAATCTGTTAATGACCCCCCGGGGCCTGTTCATCTGAGTATGACAGGTCGTTGAAAAATAAAAAGCCCGAAAGTTTAGGCTCTCGGGCTTTTTATTTTGTTATTGTCTTTTGCTGGGGTATGGTCTATTTAACCATGGATCGACGTATGCATCCGGAAACTGCCATCGACCCTCCTGGTGAAAAGTCTCGAAGAGATCAACCTCGCTTAATATATCATTAAAGCCCATATCAGCACTCTTCCAAAATCACTACACTATGGGTGTGCCTAAATTTCTCATATTTGGAATCCCTTTTGGCCTTTTAAGATTATTTTCCCCTTTCCTGTTATTCTCCCTCTCGCGTAAATTATTCTTCTTTTCGTCTCCCGCTAAATATCCTTTGAATATTTGCCTTGACAAAAGTCTAAATCCTGTCTATACAATTATCCATATAAAGCAAGTTCTTCACAAACACCCGTCGGGCCGGGCTAAATCTTGCTTAAAAGTAAGATTATGGGAAAAGACTTTAGGGCAAAGGGCGTAAATGATTTGAGTCTTTTGGGGAATGCAGTTGACTATAATTTTATTGTCCTAAACCTTGCCAAGGGGAAAAATTGCCTCAACTATTAGAATTTTATTTGATTTCGAGGATTTCTATGGGTAACTTATTATTAAAATTTTTACCTGTTATCTTTTTTAATGCATCTGCAGCAAAGTTGTGAACATTGACATCCTTGTCTTTCAAAGCCATTATTAAAGGTTGAACAGCCCTTTCATCTCCTATCTCTCCTAAAGCCTTTGCGGAATAATAACGAAGAACAGAATCTTCATCTTCCATTGAATTTATTAAGGGTTGAACAGCCCTTTCATCTCCTATCTTCCCTAATGCTTTTGCGGCAGATGAGCTGATATCTGTATTTTTATCTTTCAACATTTCAATCAAAAGATCTACAGCCCTTTCATCTCCTGTCTCTCCTAATGCCATTGCGGCAGATGAGCGGAACTCTGTATTTTTATCTTTCAACATTTCAATCAAAAGATCTACAGCCCTTTCATCTCCTACCATTCCTAATGCTTTTGCGGCAGATGAGCTGATATCTGTATTTTTATCTTTCAACATTTCAATCAAAGGATCTACAGCCCTTTCATCTCCTACCATTCCTAATGCTTTTGCGGCAGATGAGCTGACATTCAAATATTCATCTTTCAAAGTCCTTATTAAAGGTTGAACAGCTCTTTTATCGCCTATTTTCCCTAATGCCTCCGCAGCATGAATCCGGACTTGTCTATTTTTATCTTCTAAAAGCTCTATTAAAGGTTGAACAGCTCTTTCATCACCTATTTCCTCTAATTCCCGTATGGCATTTAAACGGAATTCTTCACTTTTTAACCAATTTATTAAAGGTTGAACAGCCCTTAATTTTCCCAAGGCCCTTATAACAGAATAGCAAATATGATGTGTGTTTTTTCGTTCTTTATATTCCTTTTGATATGCCTTATTTGCCGCCAAAAAAGCAGCGGGGCTAGAATAGTGACTAATATCCCAATCAAAAGGTTTAACTTCAAATAAGTTAATTAAAGGTTGAATAGCTCTTTCGTCTCCTATTTTCCCTAATGCATCTATTGTATCGGCACGAACATATTCATTTTTATCTTTTAAAGCCATTATTAAAGGTTGAACAGCTCTCTTATCTCCTATTTCCCCTAGTGCCATTATAGCATGGCGGCGGATCAGTTGCTCTTTATCTTTCAACATTTCTAACAAAGGCTCTATAGCTCTTTCATCTCCTATCATTCCTAAAGCAGTTGCAGCACAAGAGCGGACTTTTTCATGTTTATCTTTTAAAGCCATTATTAAGGGTTGAACAGCTCTCTTATCCCCTATCTCTCCTAATGCCATTGCGGCAGACGGGCGGATATCTATCTTTTTATCTTTCAAGATTTCTAACAAAGGCTCTATAGCTCTTTCATCTCCTATCATTCCTAAAGCAGTTGCAGCACAAGAGCGGACTTTTTC
>JBLIRM010000100.1:0-12031 GCA_049472295.1 bacterium
CCGTAATATGCCTTTATGAAGTATTCAAAAAGGTCAATATTGTTGCTGATGAGGCAAAGGCACTCCAGGCAATCGCTCAAATGAAACAGGGACGTGTCATTTCGATCACAGAGGAAATTGCCCTCAAAGCAGCTCTTAATAGTATCAAGTACAAATTGCCAATGGCTGACAGCATGATCTATGCTACGGGACAGGTTGAAGGAGCGGTTGTATGGACACAGGATGAACACTTCGAAAACCTGCCGGGAGTCAAATATAAGAAAGCCTTTACTAAAGATTGATGGTCTCGTAAAAAGTCAAAAAAAATGTCATTATGAGCAAAGGCAAGCAATCTCTTGTATGCATATCTTTTTCTATTTATTAGATTGCGTCTTTGCTATCCCTTCACTTTACTCTGTGTTTTGGCCCACCCTCACATTGACTTACTTTATAAATTTTTCTACTTTATAAAACAGCCTCTAATTTTTTATATTGACAATAGTATGGATCTTTGAATATATTCTTATAAAAATAATGATTTGATTAGTATCATATAACCTTTTATCATTGATGTCCCTATTGATTTTTTAAATTAATTAATTGTTTCATAGAAAATTTATCTCATGGCCTTAAAAAACCTTTTCAATAAAAAACAAAAATTTGAAATTCCAAGAGGAAGGCATACCTATGGCCCTCAACCCGAAATAATCGGGGTTGAATCCTTAAGCCTGGGCAGCAGGATTGGCAACTTTTGTTCCATAGCCCCCGGATTGAAATTTATCTTTCGTGGCAAGCATATGACCAATTGGGTTTCCACCTACCCTTTTAGAATCATGTGGGGAGTGGAAGTCCCGCTTAATGATTTGCCTCCTCACGATCCCATCATTGTGGGAAATGATGTATGGATAGCCACAAATGTTAAAATAAAACAAGGGATTAAAATTGGAGATGGTGCAGTATTAGCGATGGAATCCTTTATCACTAAAGATGTTCCTCCTTATGGAATCGTGGGTGGACACCCTGCAGAACTCATTAAGTATAGATTCTCAGAGAGACAAATTGCGGATCTTCTAAAAATTGCATGGTGGAACTGGGGTGATGAACAAATAAGAAAGGTAGTTCCGTTATTGATGTCCGATGATATTGACAACTTTATTGAAACTGCCAAGAGAATGAAGAATATCACTGACCTATGAATTCGAACATTCAAAAAGGAACCGTATCCTTCAAATAAATGGAAATTATCGCGCAATGTCACATGGACAGGAAATCTTGACGAATGGTTGATCCATGGTAAAGAATAACATTTTTCGCATTTTATTTAATCTTTTTTATAGACCCAGAGGAAAAAGTTTCCTGATTTGTAAGGAATTACTCATTGGGAAAAAAGGCTTTGAAATCGGTGGCCCTAGCCAAATCTTTAGTAGAAAAGGTATCCTTCCGATATACCCCGTAATCGGGTGCTTGGATAACTGCAATTTCAGCCACAATACAGTTTGGGAAAGACAAATCAATGAAGGACCAAATTTGATGGCCTCGTAAAAAGTCTTGTAAACTTGTCATTTCGAATGAATATGAGAAATCTTAATTGTACAATATATTGAAAAATATAAGATTTCTCCCTTCGGTCGAAATGACAAATCTGCCAAATCTGATTTTTTACGAGACCATCAAATTTTTGCTATGATAAAAGATGTCAGCCTGGTTATCAATTCATTCGCGAAGGAGCTGAATTATCCGGAATCCCTTCGGAATCCTATGATTTTGTTCTATCCTCCCACACCTTGGAACATATCGCGAATCCCTTGCGGGCTCTGTATGAATGGATGCGCATATTGAAAAATGATGGAATCATGGTTTTGATTCTGCCACATAAAGATGGCACCTTTGATCATCTTCGACCTGTGACCAATCTTGAACATCTCATCAACGATTTTGAACAGGATGTTGGTGAAGATGATCTATCTCACTTACCGGAGATCCTAAGATTTCATGACCTGAAAATGGATCCCCCAGCAGGCAATATTGATGAGTTCAGAAAACGCTCGGAGAACAACTTTGTGAACAGGTGTCTTCATCATCATGTGTTCGATACCAGAATGGCCATTTCAATGATGGACTACATTGGACTCCGGATAAGCTCTATAGAGGCTATTCTCCCTTTTCATATCATCGGAATCGGAAAAAAGGTCGAATCCGGTCGATCGATAAACAATCCATTCATTTTGGATGGAGAGATCGATTTGAGATGTGAGAGTCCTTTTCCTTCAGACCAGGTCTGATTAAATCGTAAAAAATCCTGAATCGAGTCATTGCTGGAGTGACCGAAGCCCCGAGCAAAGCTTAGGTCTCAACAAGGGAATAATTATTCCATACCTCATTTATCATTTTATATAATATTATAAATTAATTACTAATATTTGTGTTGACAAAAATACAATGACTATGTATACTTTTCTGAAAAAAATCAGTCTTCTATAAAAATGTCAATGGGCGTTTTTGGATTAACTACAATGATTAAAGGACATATGTCTTCAGGATAAAGGTATGGAAAAATTTTTAAAGCTTATGGAAGAAATCTTCGACAAACAGGAAGGTTCCGTCGCTCCTACAGACCATTTCAGGGATTATGAGACTTGGAATTCTCTTCAGGCACTCACAGTGGTGGCGATGATCAATCAGGAATATGACGTAACCATTCCCAGGGAGAATTTTGCAGGTTGTGATACCGTGGAGTCTCTCTTTCAGGCAATTATGCAAAGGTGTTCCTATGGAAAAGGATGAAATCAACAAAATCATTGTGGAAACGATACAGGATTATCTATTCACACAAGACATAGAACAGAGAATAAATACCCAGACAAGTCTAATCGGCAAGAATGCTGTTGTAGACTCTATTGGTTTGGTTACAATCATTATAGATATTGAATCAAGATTTCTGGACATGGGATACGAAGTATCTTTGACGTCTGAAAAAGCGATGTCAAGCAAAATAAGCCCATTCAGAAACATTAATGCATTGGCAAATTATATTGCGGATTCGATCAGGACATAATATGAGCCATATCATGGTCATTACAGGGACGCGAAAAGGGATAGGCAAGGCCCTCGGCGAATATTACCTGAATAAGGGCTTCAGTGTGATTGGCTGCAGCAGAAAAGAGGGAAGCATTGCTGATCCCAACTATTATCACTATCAACTAGATGTTGCCGATGAAAAGGCCGTTATTTCCATGGTGAAGGATGTGGCAAAACGGTTCGGGAGGATCGATGTGCTGATCAACAATGCAGGAATGGCTTCAATGAACCACATCCTCCTGACATCGGTTGATGCGGTCAAAAAAATATATAATACAAACCTGATCGGGACCTTTTTGTTTTTAAGGGAGGTGGGAAAGGTTATGGCCAAGCAAAAAAGAGGAAGGATCATCAATTTTACCAGTGTGGCCACTCCTCTGAGGCTGGCGGGCGAGGCTATTTATGCATCGAGCAAGGCAGCAATAGTCAATCTGACAGAGATCGCCGCAAAAGAGCTTGCTGATTTTAATGTGACGGTCAATGCCGTCGGCCCCACCCCGATCAATACGGATCTCATTAAGACAGTGCCCAAAGAAAAGATCGAAGTACTTATGGAACAACAGGCCATTAAACGATTCGGTGAGTTTGGCGACGTGACGAATGTAATCGATTTTTTCATTGACGAAAAGAGCGATTTCATCACAGGTCAGATAATTTATCTCGGAGGTGTTCATCACTAAAGATGAATTGGCTGCTTGAACGGATAGGGTCCCACAACAATAAAGAGGCCATCGTTTATCAGGATAAAATCTATACTTACGGGGATCTCTTTGCGCGTTCTCTCCACTATCGGGATACGATAGGTGCCCGCTTGAAAGAAGGTGAAGTGGTTGTACTCCTATCCGACTATTCTTTCTCTTCCATTGCTATGTTCATGGCCCTAATAGATAACCGGAATATCATCGTGCCGATCACCACCGAAGTTAAACATGATATAGAAGAACGACTGTCGGAAGCGCAGGCGGATAAAATTGTCACCATTGAGGATGAAGAGTATAGAATCATTGCCTCGGATCATAATGAGGAAAAACATGTTCTGATCAGGAAATTGCAGGATAGCGGTAGTGCGGGGCTTATCCTTTTCAGCAGCGGCAGCACTGGTAAAGCAAAATCCATGATTCATAACCTTGACATGTTGCTCGATACCTACCGTTATAAAAAAACAAAATCATTAACTCTTCTTATCTTTTTGATGTTCGACCATATCGGGGGTTTGAATACCCTTTTCAGTGCATTATCCATGGCAATGACCATTATTATCCCTTCAAAGAGAGATCCGGAACATGTATGCGATCTCATAGAAAAATATAAAATCAACATTCTGCCTGCATCTCCCACTTTCCTTAATCTCATCCTGATGAGCGAGGCATATAGGAGCCGGGATCTGAGCAGCCTAATCATGATCACTTACGGAACAGAACAGATGCCGGAGGCTCTGCTGGTCCGCCTTAGAGAGACCTTTCCCAGGGTAAAGTTTGTGCAGACTTTCGGCACCAGTGAAACAGGAATCGCCCGGGCAACCAGCAAATCCTCTTCAAGCACCTGTATAAAAATCGATGACCCAAACCTTGAATACAGGATCGTGGACGGCGAGCTATGGCTGAGGAGTAAAACCCAGGTATTGGGATACTTGAACTGTCCAATGGACCGGTTTACACATGATGGCTGGTTTAAGACAGGCGACCTTGTTGAGACTGAAGAGGATGATTATATCAGAATTATCGGAAGGAACTCTGAAATAATCAATGTCGGAGGGCAGAAGGTCTTGCCAGCGGAGTTGGAGGGGATCCTTCTGCAGATGCCGGAGATTGCTGATTGTGTGGTGTATGGATTCGAAAATCCCATAACGGGCCAGGTTGTGGCAGTTGATGTTGCACTATCAATTGATATCCCACCCCATGAAATCAAAAGGCGGATTCTGACCTTCTGCAGAGGGAAACTGGAGCGCTACAAAACACCAGCCAGGGTAAACGTAGTCGACAGAACGAATTTCAGTGACCGGTTCAAAAAGATCAGAAAATGAGCTTTATTTATTTCGAACACATAGGTATCACAGGTATATCCGCAGCAGTCCCGAGGAGGAAGGTTGATAATAAGGAGATGGTGGATTTCTTCACTCCACAGGAGCTCGAAAATGCCATAAATACGACAGGCATACGTGAACGTAGGATTGCCGACGGCCTTACCTGTTCGTCAGATCTGTGCCATGCTGCTGCTGAGACATTGCTTGAAGAGATGCAGATTGACAAGGGCACAATAGACGTGCTCATCTTTTTGAGCCAGACCCCCGATTATCATCAGCCCTCTACTGCCCCCATACTCCAGCATCGATTGGGATTGCCCAAAAATACGGCCTCGTTCGATATCAATATGGCCTGCTCTGGGTATGTGTACGGCCTTGCGACTGCTTTCAGTTATGCCTCCCAGAAAGGGATCAATCGCGTCTTGCTCCTAGTTGGTGAAACCCTATCGAAGACCGTGTCGAAGCGCGATCGGGCAACAGCGCTGCTGTTTGGTGATGCAGGCACGGCAACAATAGTAGAGAAAAAAGCAAGATTTGGCTCCTCATATTTCTCTCTGAACTCGGACGGTTCAGGCTATCAGGTGCTGATCATCCCTGCGGGTGGTTATCGCACGCCCAGTTCGCCGGAAACACATGCGGAAAGGAAATATGAGGACGGAAGCATGCGCTCGGATGAGGAGATGTTTATGGATGGGCTGGAGGTCTTTAATTTCACCATGCGAGAAGTGCCTGATGACATCAAACGACTCCTGAGATTTGCAGAAAAGGACATTAATGAAATTGATTTTCTTGTATTTCATCAGGCCAATCGGTACATGACCGATTTTTTCTTAAAGAAACTGAGATATCAGGGTAAGATGGTCCCATATTCTCTGGACAGATACGGAAATACCAGCTCCGCCTCCATTCCATTGACTGTGGTCACCGAGTTGCAGCAGTTCCTGCAAAACCAGAAAAAAACCTTTGTGATAAGCGGCTTCGGTGCGGGGCTATCTTGGGGGAGCGCCCTTATAGAGATCGACCACGCTCGTATCCCGGCATTGCAGGAGGTGGAATAAATGCATTCAATGAAAGACAGGAATATCGTCATAACCGGCGCATCATCCGGTATAGGACGCGAGTGTGCACTTGCCTGCTGCAGTGCGGGGGCACATGTGGTATTGATTGACAAGGATGATAAAGGACTTCGGGAAACCCAGGCCTCCCTTGCCGGTACAGGTCATCTCTCATACTGCCAGGACATCACCCGGTTCGAATCCTTGGAAGGGATCATTGCAGCGAGCGTTGAAAAACTCGGTGAGATATCAGGCCTCATACACGCTGCGGGAATCGAGATGACTATGCCCTTTCGGGTTTTGAAACCCGCCCTGTTTAACCAGGTGTTTTCGGTGAATGTGATTGCCGGAATCGAGCTTGCACGGACTATAACAAAAAAAAGATATATCTCTTCAGATGGGGCAAGCCTTGTCTATATTGCCTCCGTCATGGGAATTAACGGCCAGCCCGGAAAAACCGCTTACTGCGCCAGCAAGGGAGCGCTCATTGCTGCGGTCAGGTCAATGGCGCTTGAACTGGCCCCGAATAACATACGGGTCAATGCTGTTTCCCCGGGTGTGGTAGATACTCCGATGTCGCAAAAACTCTTTTCCGAGATACCGGAAGCTGCTCAACAGGCCGTTATTTCCATGCACCCGCTGGGCCTGGGAAGGCCCGATGATATTGCCCAGGCATGCCTTTTTCTTCTTTCGGACGCAGCTCGCTGGATCACGGGTACAAACCTGATCATTGATGGTGGTTATAGTGCCGGCTAGACGTCGACTTTTCATAATTGGAGCCAGCAATTTTGGCAGGGAACTCGAAAGCTGGCTCGAATTGATCCCCCCGGAAGGGCGCGACTGGGAGATCGCAGGGTATCTCCATTCGTTTCAAGGAGAATCACCGCTGATGGATTATCCGTCCGACTACGACATCGTCGGGGAATGGGAGTCGTATCCATACCGTGATACGGATCTGTGCATCATTTCGGTTGCAGATGTGGACTGGAAAAAAAGGATATTCCAAGAACTCTCGGATAAGGTGAGCTTTTACACATACATAGCGCCGACTGCAACCATCGGAAAATTCGTAACCATCGGTCTGGGATCTATTATCTGCCCGCATTGCATACTTACTACCAATATCTGTATCGGTGCATGCGTCACTCTTAATATCGGAACTCGGATCGGACATGACGTGAGTATAGGGGATTACAGTTCGATAATGTCAAATGTCGTGGTAAGCGGAAAATGTACCATTAGCGAGCAGGTTTACATCGGTTCGAGTGCCGTATTGATTCCTGAACGTAAAATCGGGCAGCATGCTACTGTGGGTGCGGGAAGCGTGGTTATCGTTGATGTCAAAGGGAAAACAACGGTTTTCGGCAATCCGGCAATGATAGTCAAATACTGACGAAGAAAACCCTTATGTAATTTGTCTGCATGGGATTCGGACATGAGACCCCTGAGCCGGGATATTCTATCTCTGCCCGGGATTTGGCTTTTTAAGGAGTGATCATGGAAAAAGAAATAAGACTTCATGTGGGATGCGGAGACAGGAACCTTGACGGTTTCATCAACATCGACATCTCAGGCAAACCTCAAAAGAAGCTGGATGTGAGAAAGGGATTGCCTTACCGCAACAACTGCGTAGATTATATTTTTTCAGAGCACTTTATTGAACATTTGAGCAGGGAGGAATCCATTCGATTCCTGGAAGAATGCTATCGTGTGCTCAAGCCGGGAGGGGTTTGCCGAGTGGCAACCCCTGATCTTGATGAAGTGATCAAAAGCTATTCTCAGGACCAATGGGCCAGGAAGGAATGGATATCCCGGTTCGGCTATGGCTGGATACCTAACAAGTGCCTGATGCTCAATGTCGGCCTCAGGCATTGGGGACACCAGCATATCTATAACGAAGAAGACCTGAAGATGATAGGAAACCTTGCGGGATTTATTATCGCCCAGCGGTGTGATGTCGGGCAGAGTCTGTTTGAACCGCTGAAAGGTCTCGAGGGGCGTGCCGATTCCTTTGTGATGGAGTTTATAAAGGAGAGTGAGGCATACAGGGATGCGCTCCCGCTCGTGTCGATCCTTATTCCCGCTTACCATGAGAAGTATTTCAGGGAGGCATTGGACAGCGCGTTTAATCAGACATATCCGAATACTGAGATCATCATTTGTAACGATAATCCTTCCAGCGGAATCAGGGATATCGTCGAAAGGATTCCTGACCGCTCAAAAGTTACTTATGTAGAGAATCAGAAGAACATGGGTTCTCCGCCCACCTATATCCGATGTTTCGAACTGGCGAGAGGTCCGTATATCAAATTTCTGAATGATGATGATCGCCTCCTTCCGGACTGCATCAAAAGGATGGTTTCTCATTTTGAGGCATTCGGGGCACGGGTGACATTGGTTACCAGCAAAAGAAACAGGATTGATGTGCATGGAAAAAGGCTGAAGGATGGGGGGCCAACATCCTTGCTGGTAAAGGAGGATGCCCTTATACACGGCAGAGACTTAGGCAATTTTATTGTACGCCATTTTACCAATGTGATCGGTGAACCCACCACCACCATGTTCAGGAAAGGAGACATGGCACACTTGAGCCCCCATATCCTTTCACTTGATGGAAAGGAATGTCTTTGTCTGGTGGATTTCGTTATGTGGCTCAACCTCCTGGCCAGAGGGGATGCCGTTTACCTGACAGAGGCATTGAGTGAGTTCAGGATCCACAAGGGCCAAGATCAGCAAAAGCCCCACGTTATCTATAAGTGTTATGCCATATGGCCACAAATCATAGAAGGTGCGAGGTCTCTCGGTTTCTTGGAAGAATCCTCTGATCATGTGGAAGCCGTCCAGACTTTCTCTGCGGGCTGTATTAACAACCAGATTTTTGATCCCCCCCAAAGAGAGCATATATCGAGACTTTGCAAAGACCTTGAATCGGATCTCCCTCCCCTTGCTCAACAATATTCCTCTCCGGCACAAGGCAAACAAACATTTCCTCAAATATTGGATCGTATACAGAAAAATCAAGGCTGGCATGATCCTTTGAAATATGTTTATATAAGGCAAATGTGCTGATATATTAAATATGAAACATGCCTTTCATAGAGATATCAAGGCATATCAATTGGCTATATCCTATATATTTTTCTCGATTCCGAGTAGATGGAACATCCCTCAGGTGTGGGGCTCCCTTATGATGGAGCAAACAATCTCAACAACCGCCCGGTCAAGCTTTCCATATAATGGCAGACATAATACCTGATTTGCAAGACGCTTGGCCACAGGGAGATTCCCCGGCTGACTGGAGGGCAATGATGAATAGCATGAATAATCGCTACATAGGGGATAAAAATATTTTCTGGGAAAGATGTTACATTGCCTTAACAGGTCGCAAAGCTCATCTCGATCCATTCCGTAAATATCAGGGTCCACCAGAATCGGAAAATAACTATAGTTGGAACGGACATTAGGCATGTCTTTTAAAAATGTGATACCAGGGACTCCCTTCAAGATTTCTCGATAAAGCTGGGTTAGACGGCATCGATCCTCGATCTCTTGATCAACGATCTCCAATTGCAGGATACCGAAACCTGCCTGAAACTCGCTCATTTTACCATTGATACCCGGACCGATCACCGTTGTTTCGTCCGCAATGCCAAAATTTCGCAGATATTGGATGCGATCTCTCATTTGTACAGATTTAGTTACAAGGGCACCACCTTCAATGGATGTAAAGAGCTTGGTTGCATGAAAACTGAGAGCGGAAATATCCCCATATTCCAGGATTGACCTGTCTCCGATTCGAACACCAAAGGCATGGGCCGCATCATAAATGAGAAGCAAACCATGCCTGTCCGCGATTGCCTGTAAGGCTTCGACATCACAAGGTGTGCCATACACATGGACCGGCAGTATGGCCTTTGTATCAGGGCCTATCAATTGCTCGATTCTTGACGGATCCATATTAAAGGTTTTTTCATCAATGTCACAAAACACAGGCTGAATTCTATTCCAGTACAAAACATGTGCCGTCGCTGGGAAAGTAAAAGGGGTAGTGATCACCTCACCTGAATTAATCCTCAAGGCATGCAAGGCAACAAGCAGGGCAATCGTCCCGTTGGTAAATATGTTAAGATGTGCAACCTTTAGGTATTCCTTTAAGCGTCTCTCAAATTGTAAATGAAATGGACCGTCGTTTGTCAGCCAGCACGTCTCCCATATCTTTTCCAAATATGATTGATAATCCGAGAGTTTGGGCATTCTGGGTCGGGTCACATAGATCGGATCGGGAATCGCATATTTTTTGATTATCTCATTTGCGATCATCTTGCTTTTTTGGGCATGACTGGTGATTTCCATAATGACCTCATTTTAAAATATATGGATAAATTCAGGTTGAATTTTACCCCTCTTTTATTCAGTAACAGAACCAATGATTATATTTCAAGTATTAGTGTTGCATTTCGAATAATAGCACGAATATCCAATATCTCATACAGCGATTCCTCTATAATCGATCGAATCCCTTCAATAAAGAAATCATTATATCGCTAAACGTTGATCCCTTCATATAGGGAAAGCAACTGATTTACATATTTGTTTTGACTAAAATGCACCTTGGCTATTTCTCTGCATCTTTTTGAGATCTCAACAGATCTCCTGCTAATATGTCTTTGCAACATGTCCCGTGCGATCTCGGGTTCATTCCCCTCACTATATAATATGCCAATATCGTCATCAAGTGCTAAAAGATCCTCTCCACCTTCTCCCTGTGTCACCACAAGTACATTCCCTGCAGCAAGACCCTCCATTAAAACAATTCCAAGCGCCTCATCCCTTGAGGGGAGGAGAAGAAAATTGGAGATATTCAAAAGCTCTGAAATGTCATCTGTCCAGCCGGTGAAAAAGACATGCTCTTTAAGATTTAAGCGATCAATTTCTTCCAATAAATAATGATGGTAATCACTTTCAAGATCCCCACCCACAATAATCAGCAGTGGATTGGCACCTTGCTTCCTCATTTCAACAACGATCCTGACCGATCCGAGATGGTTTTTTCTCTCGATCAAAGAAGAGACATGGCTTAGGATGATGTCATATCTTACGACATTTAACTTCTTTTCCCATGCTTCCTTTTTTCTTTGGATAGGATTTGAGAAACGCTCGATATCCACATAAGGGTATAGTATCTCTATATTATTCTCTCTGATCCCGGACTGGTGTAAGAACCTCCTCTGCTTGTTGGAGAGGCAGATCACCTTATCAAAAAATCTGAAAATGAATTGCGTTCTGGGAACCATAGAGGTTGTTACGATAGGGACCCGGCACAGAAAAGATAGAAAAAATGCGAAGTTATCGGCTCTGTCAAGCATGGAATGTATGAGGTCGATTCGATGGGCCTTGATGGTTTTTCTTAAAATAAACAGATCCTTGACACTTTTTAAGGAGAGAGGGATAAACTCGATTCCAAGGGCTTTCAGACGATCCGACACCCACCCTTTATCTTCTTTTGTAACAACGATAAACTCATGGCCTGATTCCTTCAATGCCTTTACCTGAGCAATAAAGATGTGCTCAGCACCATAGGGGCCCTGTTTGGAAATGATTTGGATACTCTTCAAGCCGACCCTTCCTCCGACATGGGATTGAGTTTTGACTGTATTTGTATATACCTGTGAAACATCCCGTATCTTATATTCAGTGTTCTCTCACTGAGTTATATCAATTTCTATCGCGACCAAATCATTCAATCAGAAATCTTGATCGCAAAATCCCCTCTCTTACTGGAGAAATTCGGATTATAGAATGGGTCATTCTGGATAAACCCATTCCACTTTTCCAACATATATATGTTGTCGCTTATTCGAATCGGTTTAAAATCCCTTTTCAAAGTAATCGACTC
>JBLIRM010000101.1:0-11952 GCA_049472295.1 bacterium
AACATAGTAGCTCCGCTTCGCTCCGCCTGACGAAGTTTTGTTGGAGCATTAGACCCTTAAAAAAAATTCCTTTAAGCACCGAAATGACTTTTTACGAGTACCTTATTAAATCGAATCCATCAGCTTTAGGGCATTCAAAAAAAGGCCATGCAACTGCCGAGATGACTTTTTACGAATCCATCAAATTTAATATCCTCTTTCATATTGATTGGAGATTAGATAAAATAGCTGCGATTTTTTAATAAATGGAATAATAATACTTTATTTATTTTTATTATTTAAAATGATATCTGTAAGAGAGGAGGGGGAGGGAATGGAAATTCAAGCAATCAAACTGGAGATCCCTGAGGGGAGCAACCTCATTTTTGGTCAGACTCATTTTATAAAGAGCGTTGAAGATCTGTATGAGATATTGGTCGGAAGCGCACCCGGCATTAAATTCGGATTGGCGTTTTGTGAGGCCTCTCAGCAATGTCTTGTCAGAACGGAAGGGAATGCCCCTGAGCTGATCGAGGCATGTTCCCAAAATGCCATCCATGTGGGGGCCGGACATACGTTTTTCATTCTTATCCAGGACGCTTTTCCCATCAACTGTTTGAATGCAGTCAAGGCATGCCCGGAGGTCTGCCGGGTTTTCTGTGCAACGGCCAATCCTGTTCAGGCCCTTGTTGCTCAGAGCGAACAGGGACGAGGTGTGCTCGGCGTCATAGACGGGTTCAGCCCGAAAGGGATCGAAACCGAAAAAGATAAATCGGATCGCAAGGACCTGCTCAGAAGGTTCGGATATAAGCTGTGACAGGAATATATAATATTCGATGATGATTAATACATTTCCAATTAATATCCATGTCTGAGCCATTGCTGTTGAGCGGAGGGACTATCTTTACGCCTCATGAAGAGATTCATGGGGGGATGGTTGTCTGTGAGAGTGGCCGGATCAAGGCTGTCCTGCCTGAAGTGGATGCGGGTGCAAATCTCCCCTGCCGGAAGATTAATCTCTCCGGGATGATGATATGCCCGGGCCTGATCGATATCCATTTACACGGGGCATTAGGGATTGATTTCTTGGAAGCCGGGGCGGATGATCTGGATCGCATGCTCCGTTTCCATATGACCCAGGGAACGACCAGCCTTTTGCCCACACTCATGAGCGCCCCCCTGGATCATATGACCAGGGCGATCGAAAGGATTTTGTTTTGGCAGAAAGGGAATGATCGGAAAGAACTGATCCGGGGCATTCATCTGGAGGGCCCTTTTCTCAGCCCTGATCAAACAGGCATCCATCACAGAGAAGATATCCTTTGTCCGGATGAAGATACGCTTTTACATCTGATTCAGGCATCCCGGAAAAAACTTTCCATATTGACGTTGGCGCCTGAGTTAGAAGGTGCGATGGCTCTGATTCGTCTTGCCAGAGAAAATGGCATCATTGTGTCCGCAGGGCATTCTGTGGCCTGTTATGAAGAGATGCAGGAGGCCATTGATCAGGGCCTGAACCATGTGTGTCACTGTTTTAATGCCATGGGCAGATTTCACCACCGTGAACCGGGTGTCATTGGTGCGGTATTGAATACTTCCGGTATAACAGCCGAATTAATACTTGATGGTATTCACGTACACCCCGCAGTTGCCCATATCCTGATTCGAATGCTGGGCGTGGGAAATATCATACTTGTGACGGATTGCAGCCCCCTTGTAGGTCTGGAAGAGGGGGTATATCTCAGAGACATTCAGGATGACCGCGAAATATGGGTAAAAAGGGATGTTAAGGATAACAAAGATGGGGATGATAGGGATATGAGGCATGTTGAACATGGGAAGATTACTGATGCCAGGGGACGTTTGGCAGGGTCCGCTCTCTCGCTCACAAAGGCGATCAAGAATTGTCTGGATTTCGGGCTGGTTTCATTGCCACAGGCGATTTCCATGGCCACTTCAAATCCCTCACGTCTGCTGCATCTGGATCATGAAATCGGATGGATCAGGCCCGGATTCAGAGCGGATATGACGATCATGGATCGGGACTTCAAGGTACGGATGGTTATTATGGGAGGCGAGATCGTTTATTCGGATCTGCCCTTGGAAGGCGTATCATGATTCTTTTCTTGAAAAAAAGGTCTTTTTTTTCAGTGGTGGTGTTATCCCTTTTCTGCCTGGGGATCGGATGTCAGGCCTGCTCGGTTCCCAGTCGTCAAATGAAGGACGATACCCATTTTTCTCACAGCCAATCGGCTGATTCCGAAGAAACCACATGGGTCCCCTTCTCCGGAAAGAGTTTGGAAGAATATATGCTGCCCGGGTTTGAGGATCCCAATCTTCAGGAAAAGCGGGAGCTTTTTCAGCAGGCTTGGCGCTACTATCAGAAAATGGAATGGGAGAAAGCCAGTGAATGGTTTCAGAAGGCTTTGGAGGAATACCCCTATCTCAAAGATTATTCAACCTTCTACATGGCTGAATGTGATGAGAATCAGGGAGAATACAAGGGGGCGATATCTCGGGTTCTTGAAATCATTGAAAAATGGCCCGAAAGCCCATTAATCCCCAGAGGCTGTTTAAAAATGGCGGATCTGTATTTTTGTGAGGCCGATTATCAAAATGCCATTGAGGCTTACAAGAGATCTCTGAAAATGCTCCCCCAGGAAAATGCTTATATCCACTACCAGATCGGTCTCGCCAATTTAGAGATAGGACAATGCGAGGCTGCGATGGAAAGCTTCAGAACCCTTCTCATCAATGAACCCGATTCAGAGTTCACCAAGGTGGCTCAGAATCATATTGTGAGGTTACAGAAAGAAAAGGGAATGGAGCCATTGCTTCTCTCCCCGGAGGAAAATTTTCAGAAGGCAGAGATATTATCCAAAAGCAGAAGATATCATGAAGCCATTAAGGTTTACGAGTCAATTCTGAATTCGGAACCGGATTTTTCCAAAAAATGCCAGGCCCTATACAACCTGGCACTCTGCTATAAAAGGATCGGAAACAGGGATTTGTCTGTGAAGACCCTTACCCGGATTTCCGAAGCCATCCCTGAATATGAATGTGCACCTGATGCAAGGCTTTTACTGGCAAGGACTTTGTGGAACGAGCATCGGAGCAAGGATGCTCTGGAACAATTGAAGTCACTCAGAAAAAACAATCCTTCCTGGGAAAAAATGCCTAAGGTGATTTATCTGATGGGAAGGATGGCGGAGGAACAGGATTGTTTCATCGAGGCGCTCGATTATTATAATCGTGTGACTCAGGTGGCCCAAAGGGGTTCGCTTTATCGGACGGCGATCTGGAGAATCGGTTGGGTCTATTATCTGCAAGGTCATTATAGGCAGGCAGTGAATCATTTTGACAATTTTTTGACCTTAACCGATGATTCGGCTTTTCGTCATCAATTACTCTATTGGAAGGCCAGGGCCGAGGAAAAAAGGGGCAGGATAGAGAGTGCTGTCCAGATATACCAAACGATTCTAAAGGAACCTTATTGGTCATTTTATTCGGGATTGTCTGAGATCTGGCTCGGGAACCATGATCATCCGGATCAGGCTGATTCTAATCACCCTGAGGATCTATCAGGTGATGAAGGGGAGATTCTGCTCATTCTTAATGAACAGGAGAGATCTGTGGTGTCTCGGTTGATGGAGCTTTGGTCGCTTGGACTCAGGGAGGAATCCGTTAACGAGATAAGGCACCTTGTTTACTCGAAGAAAAGGGGTACACCGGAGTTGATGTTCTGTCTTTCGACTATTGCCCATATGAACGAGGCCTATGATCTGGGAATAAGGATTGGCATCTTACGCAGCCTCTCAATGAAATCAGACGACATCTCCCCGGATAAAACAGAGGATCTCCTTTTATATCCCCTGGGTTTCCTTCCACTGGTTCAGGAAAAGGCAGGGATTTATAATATTGATCCCATTCTTGTATTTTCAGTGATTCGCCAGGAAAGCCTCTTTGATCCGGTAGCCTTGTCCCGCTCTTCTGCCTATGGTTTAATGCAGATTATTCCATCTACCGGAAACGCTATTGCTGAGGAACTGGGAATGGATATATCCTCGGACCTGGATCTGCTTTTCGATCCGGATGTTAACCTGACCTTTGGCTGTTTTTTCCTGAAAAGGCTTCTGGACCGTTTCGACCAGAATATGGTTTTTGCCCTGGCATCGTATAATGCCGGACCAGGTGCAGTGACAAGATGGCAAGAACGTTTCGCTCATCTGGATATCGATGAGTTTATCGAAAGCATCCCGTATAACGAGACCCGCGATTATGTCAAGCGGATCATGAAAAATTATTGGATTTATAGTCGGATTTATACCCCATTATATGTCTCAGGAGATGGGCAACAGGTAAAGGAGGCCAAACATGAAGAAGATTCATATCGCTGAGGATGAAGTGGAAATCGCCCAATTGCTTTCCGCCTTTTTTAGGAGGAAAGGGTATCTGGTGTCTTTATCCAGAACTGCTGAAGAGGCCATGAATAACATCGAAACCGATGTCCCTGATTTTGCCATCCTGGATCTATTTCTGGAGGGGAATAAGAGTGGTCTGGATATCCTGAAGTTTATCAAGGAAAAATTTCCTTCCATCAGAACCATTGTGGCCTCAGGGATTATGGATGACCCAATGCAGGACCTGATGAAAGGCAATGAGCCGGATATATATCTGAAGAAACCATACTCCCTTGAGGATTTATCAAAGACCATAGAGAAACTTTATTAAATAAAAATAATATGTAAGATATCAATCCGGCTTTCGGTTCGGGAGTGATCCCGCCGGACGCTTTGCCCATGATTATTTATCAGTCATCCTGTATGTCTTTTAATATCTGGCGAACGGAATGCAGCTTTTTCTTTGCGATGCGCTCGATGATCCGGTTGCTCCAGAATGTCATATATGTGATAAATGCCAGGGCTCCCAAGACAAGGATGCTCCCGATAATCGCGTTTCTTTCCATCGATCTCTCCTGTATAGTCAGATATAGGGATTAATAATAATCTAACTCACCAATTTTACAATTAAAAAACTTCTTACACAAGATTGCCGTGCCTTGTAGTGACATTCTTTGGTATTTTTACGAATCCATAAAGTTTGATTCATCATTAGAAAGGATTTTAAGACTGTTTGCAAGTCCTGAAAAAAATCGGCAGTGCCTAAAGATCTGAATCAAGGCGCATGAGATTGTATAGAAAGTATACCCATTCCGGGTATAAATTATATGGATAAATAAAAGAAATGATCTTTTAAAAAAAGATGAAGTAATCCTTTCTTATGAGATTGTGTCTAATTCTATATTTAATTTAAAAAAAATATCATGTCTCTGCAAATGAATTTAGGGCTTGACCTGTTAAAAAAAACTTATAAATCTTTGAATTTTATTATTTTTTTTATTGACTTTTTTTCTCCTTTGATTAATAATAGATTTTAATTTATAGATTAGGTCTATGAATTAAAGTTATTTTATAGATTATTTCTATAATTAATTTAATCCATTGATATTTTTATTCTATCAAACAAAAAAGCGGAAAAGTTGTCTCGACATGGGACACAGGAGGGGTTTTTAGCAGAATTCTTGCAACAGGATCATAAGTTTGGATTGGCTTTTGATTAAACATATCAGTCTGTGAGCAGCCTGAAGAAACATCATTTGATTGCCTGCCCATGAAAAGGCGGGTTACCTGACTGACTGTAAATCAAGAATTTACTTTTTTGAGGAGACCGGTCGAATGTTCGATTTCAAAGATCAGGTGGTGGTTGTTACGGGTGGGACCCGGGGGATCGGTCGAGGGATTTCCGAGGGATTTTTGCAATCAGGTGCAACGCTCATTGCAACTTATCATTCAAATGATGAGAAGGCCGAAGAATTTAAGCGGGATAACGTTCGCTTCAGTAAGAATATCGATATACAGAGGTTTGACATTTCAAACTATGAGCAGGTCGAGCGTTTTTTCGATTATATTGATGATAAATACAGTTATATAGATGTGTTAATCAATAATGCAGGGATCCGCAAAGATGCCATTTTAGGGATGATGCCCAGAGAGGACTGGGAAAGGGTCATCGATATCAACCTGACCGGTTCATTTTATATGTGCAAATTCGCAGTAAAGAATATGCTGCACAATCACTATGGACGGATCATCTTCATCACATCCCCTATTTCACGTTTAGGATTCAAGGGCCAATCCAATTATTCAGCCTCCAAGGCCGGACAGATTGCCATAACCCGATCGCTTTCCAAGGAGGTGGCAAACCATGGTATTACCGTGAATTGTATTTCTCCAGGGTTTGTTGCCACGGAACTCATCGAAGATCTGAATGAAACCTTAATAGAAAACTACAAAAAGATGATCCCCATGAAAAAATTCGCTACCCCCAAACAGATCGCATATGGCGTCCTTTTTATGGCCTCAAAGGAGGCTGATTATATTACGGGTACGACGCTGGAAATCAATGGGGGTCTCTAATGGATCGATAAACGGGCTTTAAATGGATTCAAGAAAAAAGAACAGAAGGAAAGAGGATAAGAGGATCAATTTCCGTAACAGGAGGCGTTTTGATCGCCGGATGGATATTGAGGAATTCAAGAGGATCATTTTTGCCTCCAAAAAAGACACACCTCCGGAAGAAAAAAGGATCGTTATTACCGGGATTGGAGTTGTGGCCCCCAATGGTATCGGAAAGGACCAGTTCTGGGATAATCTGGCCAACGGGGTTTCAGGCATCAAACCCATATCCCTTTTTGATACCGCTCCATATCAATCAAAGCTGGCAGGAGAGATTCCCGATTTCAATCCTGCACAGTATCTTGGAAGAAAAGGCCTGAGGACCCTCGATAGAAGCACCTTGCTGCTGGCAGTGGCAACAAAATTGGCCATGGAGGACGGCCAGATAGAGATTAACCATGCCAATACCTATCAAACCGGAATAGTGACCGGCACCAGTATGGGCAGCGTGAAAAGCATAAGCGAATTCGACAAGACGAGTCTCTCTGAAGGCCCTGCATGCGTCAACCCCGCTCATTTCCCCAACACAGTGATTAATTCACCTTCGAGTCATGTCTCGATTATTTTTGATATCAGAGGTATTAATACTACCATCACAAGCGGCTTTTGCTCATCCCTGGATGCTGCTGTATATGCCTATGATTCCATAATGTTGAACCGGGCGAACATCATCTTTACAGGAGCAGTGGAAGAACTGAGCCATCACACATTTTTGGGTTCTTACAAACCCGGATGTCTGGCCGGTTCAGGTGCTGACAAGAATGGAATGGAGCAATCCATGCCATTTGATAGGAGAAGAAATGGCATGGTATTGGGAGAGGGGGCATCTGTAATGGTTTTTGAAGATCTGGGTCATGCAAGAAAAAGAGGGGCAAGGATATATGGGGAGGTATTGGGTTTTGCTAGGGCCTTCTATCCTGATAATAAAGGAGATTACAGATCTGAATCAAAAGGTGCCATAAGTGCAATGAGTGAGGCATTGAATGTTGCCAACTTAGGAGCGGATAGTATCGATTTGGTCTGCTCCGGTGCGAATGCCTCACCATCAGGGGATAAATTTGAGACATTCGCTTTAAAAGGGGTATTTGGGAAGAGGGCCTATAAAGTTCCTGTGACTGCCATAAAATCCATGATTGGTGAAGGGTATGGTGTCTCAGGGACATTTCAAGCCATAGCCGCATTATTAGCCATTAACAAAGGGATTATTCCTCCGACTATCAATTATGAGGAAGCAGATCCGGATTGTGATTTGGATTACGTTCCTAAGGTAAATAGAGAATCGGATGTAAAAAAGGTCATGGTTAATTGTTTCAGCCCCCATGGGAATAATACATCTTTGATTATTGGTAAATTTTTGGAATAGGGAAAGGGTGATAACGATGCATCAAGTGGGAAATCTAACACAGGAAGTCAGATCCATAATTGCAGAGATTGCTGAGATGGAAGAGGAAGAGATCAAAGGGGACTCCAATTTTGTCGAAGACCTCGGCTTTGATTCCATGATGGCCCTAGAGATACTGGCCAGGCTGGAAAAGGAATATAAGATTAAGATCCCTGAAGAAGAATTGGTCAAATTGGCTGATTTAAATCAAACCGTGGCATTAGTGAAAAGGTATTTAAAGTAAGACTCAAACCCTCGGGTTAAAGAGGCTTAAACCCACGTATTAAAATAGAAAGGGACTGCAACTCATATGGAATTAACCTTTGAGCAAATAAGGACACTGATACCTCAGCGTTTTCCTTTTTTAATGGTGGATAGGATTTTGGAATATGAGCCGGATAAAAGGATTGTGGGCATAAAGAATATTACAGGGAATGAGGTCTTTTTTCAGGGACATTTTCCTGAAAAGGCCATTATGCCCGGTGCCTTAATTCTTGAGGCTATGGCTCAGACAGCACTTATATATTTTAGATTATCCCAGCCAGATCCAAAATCTAACCCATCGCCTATCCTGTTTGCCGGGATAAAGGCAAGATTTTTGAAGCCTGTTGTTCCAGGTGATGTTTTAAAAATAGAGATGGCACCAATAAAAATTGTAAGTACAGGCGGCATAATGGAGGGTGTGGCAAAGGTTGGTGATACCGTGGTGACCAAGGCGGAGCTAACCTTTAGTACCAGGGAGATAAATAATCAGTGAAAAATCGTGTGGTCATTACTGGGATAGGCATCGTTACTTCCATTGGCATTGGTAAGGAAGCGTTCTGGAAACATCTGCTTGAGGGAAAATCAGGCGTTGGCAGAGTCAAGACTTTTGATACAAAGGCATATACGACCCACAATGGCGCAGAAGTGAAAAAATTTGATCCCGGAAAATACCTGACAGGAAAAGAAATAGAGAATATGGGCAGGGCCTCACAAATGGCGGGAGTTGCTGCCGGATTAGCCATAGAGGATGCCGGACTGGACCTGGATTATATCGATAAAGAAAGGGCAGGGGTTGTGGTTGGCACAACCATGGGAGAAATCCAGGAGCTGGAAGAGATCGATGATGTATGGATCGAAAAAGGTGAGGCATTTATAAGGCCACAATGGGGCCTCCGATATCCTGCGAATAATATCTGTAATAATATTGCTAAATTATTAGATCTTAAAAGCAGCAATTTGATGATCCCGTGTGCATGTGCCGCAGGCAATTATGCGATTGGTTATGCCTTTGATCTCTTAAAATTGAACAGAAACGATCTAATGCTTGCCGGGGGCGCGGATGCCTTTTCACGCATTGCCTTTACAGGATTTAACCGCCTTTTATCAATGGCCCCTGAAATATGTAGCCCCTTTGACAAAAACCGGCAAGGGATCATCCTGGGCGAAGGTGCGGGTATAGTCGTATTGGAACCTTTGGCTAAAGCTTTGAAAAGGGGCGCAAATATCTATGCAGAGGTCGCTGGCTATGGTTTGAGCTGCGATGCCTATCACATGACCGCCCCTCAATTCGGTGGTATTCTGAGCGCGATTTTGTCCGCCCTAGAGGATGCAAAGGTGGATCCAAAGGATATCGATTATATTAATGCCCATGGGACAGGGACGCCAGCGAATGACAAAACGGAATGCCTGGCTTTAAAGAAGATATTCGGGGAGTCTTTAAAGGATATACCGGTTAGTTCCACCAAATCCATGATAGGACATACCATGGGAGCTGCGAGTGCAATAGAGGCTATCACCTGTGCACTCGCGATTACACATGATATCATACCTCCCACCATCAATTATGAGACCCCGGATCCTAATTGTAATATTGATTGTGTGCCAAATGTCTGCAGAAAACATAAAGTGGATTTTGCTCTGAACAACGGCTTTGCCTTTGGCGGCAATAATGCCTGCCTTGTTTTAAAGAAATTATTTTAGTCCGGATTTTTAATTATTATTGTTTTGAATATTATGGAATTTTTTTAATTTATACAATTTATTTAGATAATTTAAAGAAAGAGATAAAAAAATGAGAATAATCAACAAAGACATTCTCTTTGATTGTAATATGTTCTATGCTTCGGAAGAAATCATTAAATCTGATCGACTGAAATTAATCCGAAATGCATTTAAATACCATTATGAAGTCAATATAGAATATAGAAAAATTTGTGAAAAAAACAATGTTGATCCCGATTCAATTAGTAATTATTCCGATTTAATAAAAATTCCATTAATTCCTATGAGTACATTTAAAGATAAGGAAATAAGAGAAAGGATTTTATCAGTCTCTCTGGATGACTGCTTGATGAAAATTGAAAGTTCGGGAACCGATGGGATTGCAAGTGTGGCCCATAAAGATAAGATTACCGCTATAAGAGATACAAAATCCCTTGCAATACTTTATATGGAATTTTTAGTAGAGATATTTGGTGGATTTGGGATGTTATTTATATTACCAAATAAATATTTACCAAAGCTTGGAATTATGAAAATGATTACTATGTTTCAGCTATATCTTAACGGTTTTGAATTCGTAATAAATTGCCCTACAGATCCTCCTGATTTCGCAATAGTCATGAAAAAACTTTTGGATTTAAAAGGTAAACACACAAGACATTTGATTGGGGCTCCTTATCTTATTTATGATTTTGCAGTGTTTATGAAGAGACATTATCCTAAGCAAAAAATATCTTTGGATCCAAAAAGTCTAATTATCACTATAGGTGGCTGGAAAAGGAGGAAAGGCAGAGATGTCTGCGAAAGGGTCGAATTTAACCAATTAATGAGAGATATCTTTGATATCTCAAACCAACAAATTCGCGACCTATTTGCTCAAGCTGAATCTAATATTTTTATTATGGAATGCAAATATCAAAAAAAGCATATCCCTCCTTGGGCATATTTTTCAATCAGGGATTTTATTAATCCCCGCTTAATTGAAATGCCCAAGGGTGAAGAAGGGATGATAGGGATCTTTGACCCAATAAATAATACTTTTCCTGGTTTCATTATTTCAGGTGATGTCGGAGTGATTCCTTTTGAAGGACGCTGTAAATGTGGCAGATATGGCCAAATTTTGGAATTTAAAAGGCGAGCTACAGGTGTCGAGGTTCGTAGTTGTGCATTACATATGGATGAATTTATTGATAAAGAAAAAGATCATATATAAATAAAATATTTTTAAATCCCTTTTAATCTTAACGCCTCATTTATCCTTAAAAAATATATATAAAAGAATTTTTCTGTATAAAAACCGATGATTTATTTTATGGTAGTCACCTCAAGAGATAGTATAGATCTGATTAAATATTTATGAATCGAAAAATATTTTTGATTTAATTGCCTTTTAAACATATCCCAAATTCAAGCTACCTCAAAAGATTTCAATAAATCCAACCGATTAATTTAATAAATACACTAAAGATTTCCTCTGATTATGTATCTATAGACAAATCATGAATGATTTGGTGAAAGGAGAAGAAATAAGAAAAATGAAAACTAACTTCAACATCATGAGCTTTTTAATTGGAGTAATTAAGTTTTTAATTCCTCTTACAGTAATTTTTTTAAAACTTCTGAATCCTCATGTGCCAAACGGCTGGTCTTTTGTAGCCTTTGTTATGTTTATAGTTATAGAAAGATCTTATGAAACCTTTTGTGATAAAAAATTTAAGAAAATTCTAAATAAATTAAACGAGGACTTCTGCTTTAAAACAGTTACCTTGGCATATACAATAATGGTTTTTATTATGATGTTCGAGTTCTTTTTAACTCCGAGAGAAATTCAAATATCATTTCTTTTATTTGTGACTATTGTATATTTTCTTTCTTTGAGTTTACGATTTTGGGGAATCAAAACTTTAGGAGATTCATGGCAAATTAGAGATTTCAACAGGCAATTAATAACAAATAAAGGACCATATCAATATATACGTCATCCAATCTATTTGGGCTTTATCATAGAAGTATTGGTTGTTCCTCTTATTCCTTTCACATTATTCGCATTATTATATTCTATAATTTTCTTTGTTCCTCTAATTTTATTTA
>JBLIRM010000102.1:0-11945 GCA_049472295.1 bacterium
AATTATGGATTGTTTTGTTCAGGACTAAAATAGTTTAAAATGATTGAAAAATAAGGCAAAAATAGAATTATAGAAATGATGTAAATTTTTCGTGATTTTCGATGTAAATTAATACAATTTCCGATAAAGATAGATATGGCTACATCAACTAAAAAACATAAATAGATTCAATTAGTAATCAGGTTTTATTCAAATATTGGAGAGAAGGGCAAATGTAAAAAAGTTTTATGGTTGCTTCTTGAGCTTAGAAGAGGATACCTTTCAGCTTCTTTATTGATGTTTTAAAGGTTGCATCTTCAAGATTTTTAAAATAATCATGTTCCAGAATCCGATTGATAGCCCATTTAAATAGGATCAGGAGTTATAGGATGGGGTGGTTAGAGTGAAATTCAATGAACAAATCGAATTGATCAAGGACTTTATAGAAGAAGCCCAGGAATTCCTTGACGAGTTTGAAGGTCTGCTATTGCAATTGGAGCAAGGAGTTGGCGAATCTCTGGATTTAGGTCTTTTAAACGAGATTCTGGGTCAGCTCCACACTTTCAAAGGCAACTCCGGGATGATGGGTTATTCCCACCTTCAAAAGTATGCCCACAGGATGGAGGATCTGTTCAAGGCCCTTCAATCCGGGGAGTTTGAGTTTGACTCCGGGCTTGCAGAGTTCATCATGCAGTGCACAAGCAGTATCCGCAGTGCTGTCTCCCAGATCTCGACAGAAAATACATCCGATCCTTCCCTCGAAAATGAGCTTGAAAATCTCGAGAAATTTCTTGCCCAAAAGAAGACTCAAGAGGCCGGAAAACAGATGGTGAATGTTCCCTTGAACAAGGAGCAATTTAATCCCTTTGCGCAAAAGACCAATCTGTTGAAAGTAGACTTTGAAAGAATGGATCATATGCTTAACCTGATGGGGGAATTGGTAATCCAAAGGACCCGCCTGGGTCAGATTGATACCCAGTTCAGGGAGGTGTTTGGCGAAAAGGGGGTCGTTATGGATCTCTCCAATACATCAGAGCAGATTGGCAAGGTCACCACAGAGCTTCACGAAGCCATCATGAAGGTCCGGATGCTCCCAATCAAACAGGTCTTCATGCGCTTCCCTCGTTATGTCAGAGATTTTGCCAGAGAAAGAGGAAAGGAGATAAACCTCCAGTTCGAGGGGGAGGAAACCGAATTGGATAAGACAGTGATCGACGAGATCGGTGAACCACTCATGCATCTGATCCGGAATGGGATTGATCACGGTATTGAAAAGCCTCAGGAGCGTGAGATGCTGGGAAAGCCCGGGGAAGGCACAATAAGGATTCAGGCCCAACAGGAATCAAGTCACATTATCATTACCGTGGAAGATGACGGCAGGGGCATTGATGAAAATAAGCTGCGAAAAAGGGCAGAGCAGGCCCGTATACTCAGGAAGGATGAAAATGAATCCCTGGATCTCACAAATCTTATCTTTATTTCCGGTGTTTCCACTGCTGAGGAGGTAACAGAGGTCTCGGGCCGTGGTGTGGGTATGGACGTGGTCAAAAAGAGTCTGGCAAGGATTAATGGGACCATTGATGTTGAAAGTAAAGTCAATATAGGAACCCGCTTCACCATCAAGCTTCCTCTAACCTTAGCCATCATCTCCGCTCTCATGGTGGAAGCCTCGGGCCAGCAATATGCCATTCCCCTGACTTCAGTAGTGGAAAGCGTTCGTATCAGGGATGAGGATATCCATCTGATAAATAACTTCGAGGTGATGAACATCCGGGGCCGGCTCCTCCCTCTCTCTCGACTCTCCAAAATGTTAAGCCTTATTCACACAGAGAACGGAAAAGGCAACTATGTGGTGATTGTCCAGATCGGTCCCAGAGAAATGGGCATCATGGTGGATTCGCTCCTCGGGCAGCAGGAAATTGTGATTAAGGCCCTTGATGAATACATCAGCAGCTCGTTAGGTATTGCCGGTGCGACCATCTTGGGTGACGGAAAGGTAGTGTTGATCGTAGATGTTATCGAGTTGATGGAACAATTCAGACATCAAGGAGAGCAGGAAGAAGAATCGGAGGTACAGCATGCTTAAAAAGGTTCTGATTGTGGAGGATTCGGCGCTCCAGGCCAAGATGTACCGGATGGTTTTTGGGACGTACCCGGAGTGCGAGCTGGTTTTTGCCCAGGACGGCATTGAAGCCATGAATCAACTAGCTTTGGAGAGGGATATCGATCTGATCATCTCGGATATCAACATGCCCAAGATGGATGGCCTTTCCTTTTTGCAGGCCATGAACCGTGAAGGCTACACGATCCCGGTAATTGTTATCAGTACCGAGGACAAGGATGATGATATTCGAAGGGCAATTGAGCTGGGAGCAAAGGCTTATATCAAAAAGCCTTGGAAACAGGACAATATTCGGGAGGTTATCCGTAAGGTCAAAAACTGGAACTAACCAAAGAAGGGGGGAAATATGGGAAAAGAGAACAAAAGGAAGGCCGAGGAGAAGGATGCAGTTTATGAAAAGGAGGAATCATCTCCTCTGCCATCATGTGGTTTGGCTGAGGATATCTTGGGAACCCGCTCATCTGATGAGAATTTCTCATCCGAGAATATGGGAAGGAGAGCAGAATCTGTAAACCGAGCTTCCAGGGATGAAGGATTAATGAAGTTTGTTACCTTCTTTTTAGAGAGTGAGGAATATGCACTTCCCATCTCTCAGGTCCAGGAGATCAACCGGATTGGAGAAATTACCCGCGTGCCCAATTCTCCTGAACACGTTAGAGGGGTGATCAACCTCCGGGGAAAAATCGTTCCGGTGATTGAGCTTAAGAAAAGGCTTCAGCTCGGGGAAACCTCGATAGATAAGGACAGCCGGATTGTTGTGGTTGAGCATGGACCTAAAGTGCTTGGCTTAATGGTGGATCGGGTCGCACAGGTCCTTAATATCAGCGCCGAGCAGATTGATGAAGTCCCTGAAGAGGTTGTGCAGATAGATGAAAACTATATCAAGGGCATTGGAAAGATAAATGGCCGAATGATAATAATCCTCGAACTCGGAAAAGTGATTGCTCAATAGAATCCATAATAATCGACTATAACTCAAATCAATGCCGTGATCAATGGTTCAGAAGATTAAGCTGTTCAATTTATTGAATGAAGAAAAGGAGGATAGAAAATGTCACAAAAGAAAATGGGGGGAAATTCACTTAATAGGGGTATTGACTCAGGTCAAAGCAGTTCAGGAATTTATGAGGCAGCAGCGGAAAGAATCGAAAAGGAATCAACGAAAGAAAAAAAGGTCAAGAAAGGAGAAGCAATTAAGATGGCAAAAACAGGAAATGAAGTCGAATCGGATTTGACTGTCAAGATTGGGAACAATGGTGGTAACGGTCTAAAAAAAGACATCATGAGCCTAATTAAAGATATATCGCAAGGTGAACTCTCCGGCAGGATGTCCCTAAACTCACTGTCCGGCAATGAAGCGGAAATCGCGGATGGAATAAACCAGATGCTCAACAGTGTGACCCATGAACTGATGGATGCCAGTGAAAAGGCAGATTATCTGAATAAAATACCGACGCCGATCGTCGGGATCGATAAAAATTACGAGGTTATCTACATGAATGAAGCCGGCGCCAGTGCTGTAGGCAGGACCCCCGAAGCCTGTATCGGCCAGAAATGCTATAACCTGTTTGACACGCCCCACTGCAAAACCCCTGAGTGCCGGTGCCGCCAGGCCATGGAGAAGGACGGCATATTTATGGGCGAAACTATATCACATGGCGCAGGGAATATACCCATCCAGTATACTGCAGCGCCCCTGAAGGATAAGGATGGCAAGATCACAGGCGCTCTGGAATACGTGACCGACTTCAGCCAGGTCCGAAAGGCCATGGGTGATGCACAAAGAAAGGTTGATTATCTCAATAATATACCCACACCGGTGGTCACTATCGACAAAGATTACGGCGTGACTTTCATCAATGAAGCCGGTGCCAAGGTTGTTGGAAAGACCGTTGACACCTGCATTGGTCAGAAGTGTTATAATCTGTTTGCCACGCCCCACTGCAACACCCCTGAATGCCGTTGCCGCCATGCCATGGAGAACGATGGAGTATTCACCGGCGAGACCATTTCAAAGGGCGCAGGAAACCTCCCCATCCAGTACACTGCAGCCCCACTGAAAGATCATGACGGCAAGATCGTAGGCGCTCTGGAATATGTAACCGATTTTACCTTGATCCGCAAGGCCATGGATGATTCCCAGGAGAAGGTTGATTATCTCAACAGTGTGCCGGCTCCGGTTGTGGTCATTGACAAGGAGTATGAAATTAGTTTCATCAATGAAGCCGGTGCAAAGGCCATTGGCAAGACTGTTGAAGGCTGTATTGGCCAGAAATGTTATAATCTGTTTCAGACGTCCCACTGCAACACCCCTGAGTGCCGCTGCCGCCAGGCCATGGATAAGGACGGCATATTTACGGGCGAGACCATTGCCAAGGGCGCAGGGAACATACCTATCCAGTACACCTCAGCTCCTATGAAGGACAAAGAAGGAAAGATTGTGGGAGCACTGGAATACGTTACCAACATTTCAGCCATCAAAGAACAGCAGGAATATCTCGAAAAGAATGCCAAGGCCATCAAGGAGGTCATGGCAAAATTTGCCAAGGGTGATCTCACTGTCAATCTCGAAAAAGAAAAAGATGACGAGATCGGCCTTATCATCGATAATCTAAATCTTGCTGTGAATAATCTTAGAGAAATGGTCCTTCGCATCCGTTCATCTTCAGACAACGTAGCGAGCGCCGGAGAGGAGATCAGCGCAGCCACAGACCAGATCGGCAAGGGTGCTCAGAATCAGGCCAGCGCTGCAGACGAGACCGGCACCACCATGGAGGAAATGTCCGTGCAGATCCAAAATGTGGCCAAGAATGCGGAGGGATTGGCCAGCAATGTGGATGAGACCACAAGTTCCATCCAGCAAATGGGAACTGCGGCTGAGGGTGTGGCCAAGATGGCAGAGTCCATGGCCAGTAATGTGTCCGAGACCAGCTCAACCATCGAGCAAATGATCGTCACCCTCGAGAAGACTGCCAATAATGTGACAGAAGCGGACAAGCTCTCCAAGCAGGCCAGTGATGAGGCCACAAGCGGCGGAGAAGCAGTCATGAAGACAGTGGAAGGTATGAAGAATATCGGTGAGATGATGAAGAACATATCCGGTGTGATCCGGAACCTGGGACAGCGATCAGAGGCCATTGGATCCATTCTGGAAGTGATCGAAGAGATTGCAGACCAGACCAATCTCCTTGCCTTGAATGCCGCCATTGAAGCCGCACGGGCCGGCGATGCGGGCCGGGGATTTGCTGTAGTGGCTGAAGAGGTACGAAAACTGGCTGAGCGATCAGTGAAGGCCACCAAAGAGATCGGCGAGGTCATAAAGCAGGTGCAGAGTGAGACCTCTTCAGCGGTCAAAGCAACCGAAGAAGGAGCCAAAAGCTCTCAGGAAGGGATGGGACTGGCAGATCAGGCCGGGGCCGCCATCTCTCGTATCATGGAGGCTGTGAAGGCGACTTCAGGGATCATGCAGGAAATTTCCAATGCCACCACAGAGCAGTCCACTGCTGCTAAGAATGTGACAACAGCAGTCGAAGAGATGAACAAGCTCACCCAATCCGTCACCCAATCCACAAAAGAGCAGGCCAAGGGTATCCAGCAGGTAGTCAAGGCTGCTGAATCCATGAGCCAGATGACCGAGCAGGTCAAGAATGCCACTGCAGAGCAGAAAAAGGGCGGAGAGAATGTGGTCAAGGCGGTCGAGAATATCAGTGAGATCGCCAAAAACAACCTTTCGGCTGTGGATCAGCTCTCCAGATCGGCCAAAGATATGGCCCAGCAGTCGGAAGTTATGCAGGAACTGGTCCAGGAGTTCAAGCTGGATGAAGGAGTTCAGGGTGAATGAATGACAATGGCTGGTTACAGGGGCACAGGTGACTGTGCCCCTGCAAGTGTGGAGGATAAGAAATGAATGAACAAATGAGGAAAATGGGAAAAGACGGGCAATTGGTTGCATTCCGCCTGGGCCGCGAGATCTATGGAATTGATATCTTCAAGATCCAGGAGGTGATTCATCTCCAGAAAATCACCTCGATTCCTAATTCGCCCGAGTTTGTGGAAGGGGTGATCGAAGTCCGTAATCAGGTTATTCCAGTTGTAAACCTGAAAAAGCGCCTGGGGATTTGTGAAGATAAGGGAGACAAGCAAAGGATCGTTATCCTGGACCTCGATGACCAGGTCCTGGGCGTTGTTGTTGATGATATCTCAAAGGTGTTGCAAATGGATTCCGAAGGTTATGAATCCCTTCCCGATGCAGTGATGGGGGACCGGGAGAAGGCCTGCATCACCAGGCTGGCAAAGACTGATGACGGCCTGATCATAATTATTACGCCTGAGAGGATCTTGAGCCGCATCGAAATAGATACTCTTAAGGACCTCGAACAAAAATATAAACAGGAGCCAAAGGATTTCAGGCAGGTCCATAAACAGAAGCCGAGGGATTCCAAGCAGGTCGATCAGCAGGAACTGAAGGATTCCAGGCGATTACCTAAACAGGAGCCAAAAGATTCCAAGCAGGGCTACCAGCATGAGCCAGAGGATTTCAAGCAAGTCGATCAGCAGGAGTTGAAGGATTCCGAGCGAAAGCATAAACAGGAGCCGAGGGATTCCAAAGTAATACCTAAACAGGAGTTGATCAATGCCGCACCTTCCCACTGAGCTGCTTAACAATTTCCAAGAACTGATTTACAGGCAATGTTCACTGCGATTTTCGCCCTCCCGTTTGATCAACCTGGAGATGCAACTCCTGGAGAGGGTGAAGACGAGGGAACTCCCTTCTTATGAAGATTATTTCCAATTATTACAGGATGATCTCAAGGAATTTGACGCTCTCATTGAAGGGATCACCACAAAGGAGACCCATTTCTTCCGTCTCCCTGAGCAGTTCAAGGCATTGGAGAAAGAGGTTATTCCTCGGATTGAAGAGCGCCTGTCTAATGATGCCCAGAGATTGATAGAAAAAGAAGGATGGCCTGGGTCTCGTGAAGTGCCTTTCCGAATCTGGAGCGCAGGATGTGCGACCGGGGAAGAACCTTATTCCATTGCAATGACACTGATGGACAGCCTGAGATATCCCAGGTCCCGGAACCTTGATGTGCAAAAGGGCAGGACCTGCACTTTTATAAAGCCGGATGGAAACAGCGAAGATCTTGACCTTCTTGAAAGACTTGACATGATTTTTTGCCGGAACGTCATGATTTATTTCGATTTTGCGGCCCAGCAACAACTTGTTGAGAATCTGTATGCCTGCCTCAAGCCCGGTGGATATCTTTTTGCCGGGGATGCGGAGCTTCTTGGTATTTATAAGCACGACTTCGAGACTTTGGATTTTGAAGGGGCTTATTTTTATCGAAAACCCGAGATTGAAGAGATTCAAGAGAGGGCGAAACAGAATGGATGATCAAAAACCCACCAATGATACATTCTCTGCAGGCACCGATGAAACACACGATTTGAAGGGCCGGGATATTTTAAGGCGAAATACAATGGAGTCCCTCCCGCATTTATTGAAGGCAGTGGGTGATTCGAATTACCGGGTTCGAGAAGATGCCTTAAAAGGGATCTGCTCCTTTCCCCATGACGTGATCTTTCCAAGGCTTGAAGATTTATTGAGGGATCATGAGAACGCCAATCTCCGTACAGCGGCAATGGAGGCCTTTCCCCGCTGCGGCAAGGATGCCGTGCCTTATTTGCTTCGACTGCTCAAGGATCGGGATGATGAAGTGAGAATGTTTAGTGCCACCATTCTTGGAGAGGTCCAGGACCCTGCAGCAGTGGATGCCCTGATTGAGGTGCTCAAGGACCCGGATGAAAACCTCAGGCATGCCTGCGCTGAAAGCCTGGGTAAGATCGGAGACGCCCGGGCCGTAGATACGCTCATTGAATGCCTGGACCAGGACTTCTGGATCCAATACCCTGCGATTATTGCACTGGGCAACATCGGCGATCTTTCGGCCACCGAACATCTTATCAAACTCCTTGACGACGAGATGCTTCGAGAGGCAGTGATTGAAGCCCTGGGAAAGATCGGCGATACTTCCGTGATTCCTGTTCTGGCCGAAACCCTTTCCAGCAATGACCCCTCCATTAGGAATAACACGATTGCCTCTCTGGTTAACATTCAGCGGATGGTCAAATCGGATGAAACCTGTCTGCCAAGTATCAGAAAGGCATTGGATAACGATGAACTGATTGTCCATTTATTTAATTCTCTTCGGAATCCGGATTCCGAGGTAAAAAAGAATGCGATCATTGCCCTGGGATGGCTTAAGGAAGCAAGGGCGGTTGAGAATTTGTTGGAGCTTATTCATGATTATGACCTGGAAGAATACGTCGTAGAATCCTTGGTGTCGATCGGGGAGCATGCCATCCCTGAGATCATAGAAAAACTTCACAATCCGGATCCCAAAATCCGGATCTCACTCATTCGATGCATTGACTGGATAGGGAATATAAATGGGATCACGGCATGCATTCCATTTTTGAGTGATGAAAACATCGAGGTGAAATATCAAGCAGTGATGGCCATGTCCGGCGGCCTGGATTTGGAGGAAATCGAGGATGCACTTCTCGGGCTGTTATCAGATCCGGCTCCTGAGATTCAAGACATCCTGGTCGAGATATTTGGGAGATCCAGGTCGAAACACTTGGCTAACAAGCTTCTTCCCGAACTTTCCTCAGAAGTCCGGATGAGAAAGATTCTGGCCATTCAAATCCTTGGCCGGCAGAAAAATCCCCATGCATGCGAGCCTTTGCAAAGCCTGCTTGATGATCAAAGCGATGAAATCCGGGCTCATGCATATATGGCCCTGAGCCACATCCAGGCCGATCAACTCTCCGGAGAGATTCTGAACCAAGGTATCAGAGACAAGAACCCCTTGGTTCGTAAGGCAGTGGCTCATTGCATGATGGAGATGTCGTTGGAAAACCACAAAGATGCTCTGCTTATACTCCTCAAGGAGCCCGATCTCGATGTCAGACTCGCTGCGATCGAGGCCTTGGGCAAAATCGGCGATGTCTCCTGCCTGGATCATTTAATTACAGGCTTCTCTGATTGCAACAAAAGACTGCGCTTGGCGATCCTTCGGACCATGGGCAATATCCATGATATCCGAAGCACCCGTTTCCTCATCGGGCTGCTCAAAGAACCGGACCCGGACCTGAAACAAATGGCGCTTGAGTCGCTGGGCAAGATAAAGGACAAACGATCGACTCCTGATCTGATCATGGCCCTTGGCGATCCAAACTGGCGTGTAAGAAGTGCCGCCATCCAGGCCCTGACAAAGACAGGGGATCGAAGATGCACACCCCATCTCCTGAAAAGACTGGAGGACCCCGAGGATATCATCAGAAAAGAGACCATCCTCGCCCTTGGCCACCTTGGCTCCAAGGATGCAGTCAATTCCATCCTGCCTTTCATCCAAAACGAAAAATTTCAAAATGAGGTCTTCAACAGCCTTGAGAAGCTCGGCGTCCCTGATCCGGATTTTTTTTACAGCTATTTCAAACGGTCCAATACCCGGCTCAAGTGTCGTCTTATAGAACTGTTCGCCAGACTCAAGGATCCCCGTATGGTTGATTTCCTGATCAGGATCCTGGATGAGGAGTTCTTTACCGTTCGTTGTTGGGTAGCAAAGGCCCTTGGGGGATTGGGGAATCCCAATGCCATCTCTCCTTTACTCAGGATTCAGAGAGAGGACCCGAGTGATGAGGTCCGGAAAGAAGCCGCCCTTGCCTTGAAAAGGCTGGAGGCCAAAAAATGATATATCAATTCGATCTTACAGAATTGGAGTTCCGGTTGATCCAGGATCTCATCCAGGAAAGATTCGGCATTTATCTTAAGGATGAAAAGCGCTCTTTCATCAAGATGAGACTCTATCCTCGCGCAGTCACCCTTGGATTCGAATCCTTTAGAGAATACTTCCAGTTTATCAAGTACGGGCCGGAAAACGAGAGGGAACTCCTGAGGATGATTTCTCTGCTAACCAACACAGAAACCTATTTCTTCCGGGAGGTTCCCCAATTGAATGCATTTCGTGATTATCTCCTGCCGGAATTTCGAGAGAAAAAGATTGCCCGGAATGAAAAAAGGATCAGGATCTTATCAGCGGGTTGCTCGACAGGGGAAGAGGTTTATACACTGGCCATGTTGACCTTCGATACCGGAAACTTCTTCTGGGGCTGGGACGTCCAAATCATCGGAATTGACATCAACGAAATGGCCCTTGAAACCGCCCGGCAGGGTATATACTATGAACGATCGTTCCGGATGACGGATCCGGAATATAGAGAGAAATTCTTTTCATCGAATTCAGGGGATTTCATAACAAAGGAGAATATCAAGAGAATGACCTCCTTTGTTTTCGGAAATATTACACTTCCTCTAAGTATGAGGGATTTTGATCTCATATTTTGCAGGAATGTTCTCATCTATTTCTCGGAGGAAAAATTCAAATCAGCCATCCATAATTTTTGCAATGTGCTCCGGCCCGGGGGCTACCTTCTTCTCGGACATTCCGAAACTCTGACCGGGATGTCCGATGAATTCGAAATAAGGCGATTTCCCGAAACCTTTGTTTACAAAAAGAAAGAGTACAGCATATGAGCCCAAGAAGGATATCGGTACTTATTGTGGATGACTCGGCCTTCATTCGGAAGGCCATGAAGCGCATGCTGGGTTCGGACCCCATGATCAAGGTTCTTGGCGATGCTTGTGATGGATTCGAAGCGTTGCAAAGGATAAAAAGCCTCAAACCCGACGTGGTTACCCTCGATGTGAAGATGCCCGGTATGGACGGACTGCAGACCCTCAAGCAGATTATGCGAGAATATCCGGTCCCTGTCCTCATGGTCAGCTCCCTGACCGGCGAAGGAGGAGAAGTCACCCTTCAGGCATTGGAAATGGGGGCTGTTGATTTTATTGACAAATCCTCATGCCATACCACCATGGATATCCTCGATATCGCCGAATCTTTGATTCAGAAGGTTAAAGTCATTGCCAAAGTGGACCTGAAAAAGGTCATTGAATCAAAGCCCGATCCCAAGCTTGCCCCGCATCCGACGCGGCCAACAGCGGCTGTTACTAGGGATGGGAATCCTTCTCATCTTGTAGCCATAGGTACATCCACCGGAGGGCCCATGGCACTCGAGAAAGTCCTAACCCCTTTGCCGAGCAATTACCCGGGCGCCATCCTGGTGGTCCAGCACATGCCGCTCGGTTTTACCAGATCCCTTGCCCAGCGCATGAATCAGCAATGTCCTATGGCGGTCAAGGAGGCCGAGGAAGGCGATATCATTCTTCCGGGAAATATCTATATTGCACCCAGCGGTTATCATCTCAAGATTCGACGATCCATGGATAAGTATCATGTGATCCTTGCCAAAAATCCCGGCAATATGCCACACTGTCCATCCGTGGATGTCATGATGCAATCCGTTGCAGAGAACTGGTCCGGGAAGATACTGGGAATCATAATGACCGGAATGGGCAATGACGGGGTGGAAGGGATCCAGGCCATAAAAAAAAGGGGCGGCACAACCCTCGCCCAAAATGAGGAGACCTGCGTGGTCTTTGGCATGCCCAAGGCCGCTTATCTCACCGGTTGCGTGGAACGTATGGTTCCCCTCAGTCATGTGGCCGAAGAAATCCAAAGATTCGCTTGATCACGACAAGTTCTTCCTGCCGGAAGTAAAATGCATTAGGTCTCAATTATTCAAGCCATAAATCTTCCAAAAAATATAATCTTCAGTACTTTCTTTTCTTCTTCCTTTCTTTTTGTCCGAAGAAATTGATAATAACTTGATTTTTAATGGATTAAATATGGAGGGGACAAGGCCTCTTTGTCAAAAA
>JBLIRM010000103.1:0-11913 GCA_049472295.1 bacterium
TGTATTCAGTGCGAATCGTTCCCCAGGCCCTGGAACCATACACCCGAATAACCCGGCTCAAGGATTTTCCAGCTTCCAGGACATTATCGGTGTCCGGCGGCTGGGCTTTGGGCCTGAGTCTCATTCCGATGCCACATTCTTTCACAGCTAATTCCAGCATTTCTGATCTTGATTTCGAATCTAATGGGAGGCCTTTGGTTCCCAGTCCGGCATAGCAGGCACTTAAGAGAAAATGGAAGGGTGCATATCTGTCTAAGAAAGCTGAATCGATGGATTTCAGGACGCTTAAGGCCTTTTCATATGCCCCGATCTCATAATATGCCTCGGAGAGAAGATATGAGGAACTGATGGGATTATCCAGTTTTTCCAGGATCCGCGCCACAGCAACCGCCTTTTTATTTTCGCCTGTATGTTCATATAGCGCGATAAGTGATGTCATGACCCATGGGAGTCCGGGATATGCTTCCTGCAGTTTTTCATATTCATGAAGGGCGTTCTCCCATTCTCCTTTTTTTTCAAAAGATTTGGCAATATAATATAAGGGTTCTCCAATGGGGAGGGAATATCCGTAGAATCCCTGTGTATTGTTTTTCACCAATGTCCTGAATTCGTCAATTGCAGTGTCATAATCTCCATTTAGGAAACCCAGGTATCCAAGATTGAACCTGGCATAGTCATTATCATGCTTGTTGTCAAGGACCCTTTCCCAAAATCGGATTCCTTCCTCGTATTTTTTTTCATTCCCCCCTAAAAACGGGTTTGGAACCCGTGTCTGATGGAAAGGAAAAAGATTGTACGCGGATTGAAATGCCTTTTTGGCCTTTACAAACTCTTGATTGTTCATGAAATGGGAGGCATCCTTCAGATCAGACTGGGAGTCATGGTTGAGGTGGAGCATGATTTCAAAATGTTCCATAGGGATGGATGGGATATTGATAATTTTGAATAAGAAGAAAAGCAGAAGGACGCCCGTCAGGAATGGCACAAAGGATTGAATACGGCGTAAAGGGCTTCCGATCACTTGTTGGTCAGATTTTTTCTTGAACAGAGATAGCCATGATACGACATAGCAATGAAAAAAATGAGCCAGGTAAATTATAACCATATACAATGCAAAGGCTGCAAAAGGGATTAAGAAGGGCAGGGCAGGCAGTCTTTGACGGGAGGTAACAAAAAATATCAGGTTCGAAATAAAGTAGTTTGCGACCATAGCATATAAAAGGATATATCTTTTGATCGCCCTGATAGAAAGAACGATGCCCAAAAGGGAAAAAGGTATGATGAGACCGAAGGTGAATAGCGGGAACAGGTCCATCTCCCAGTCGAGATAATATACCTGCAAAATATCATGGATTTCATAATGGCCCCAAAAGTAGCGGATCTTTTTTGAAAGAAGCTGTATATAACGCAAGGGAAATGCCTTAATAAAATTAAGTGAGCGCTGAAACCAAAATCTTCCCATATCCCTGAATTCTTTGCCGGTTTGAGAAGAGGAGATCTCATCTTGGGAGGATTGGATGGTTTGGTGTGCAACGGACCCCTGTAGAGCTCCGGTTGAGATGGATTTTAATGCCCCCTCTGCAAATCGGCGATAGATTTCATGAGCAAAGTCAGGTTCTTCCTCCGGGTTGATGTGAGTATCCATTTCCATCTCTTTTACAAGATAGGGATGGGATCCATAAAAGCCTTGAGACATAGGATTGTTACCCTGATAAAATACCTGCCCCGAACTCATCATGGGCTTGAGAATCCTCTTGGAATATCTATAGTTTCGAATCATCACCGGTGATGTCATAAGGAAAAAACCGAGTAGAACCGAGAAAAGCGCGACGCGCAATTCTCCGGCCTTGAAATCTTTCTTGAAAATGATCCATAGTATTGCAATGAAAAAAAAGATAAGAATATTAGGGCGGGTATCAAAGGATAGTCCCATAGTGAGCCCGGGTAAAAACCATATCAGAAAGAAACGCCATGAGCCCTTTTCCCTTGATAATTCCTGCAGGGGGGAGCGAGGGACTGATTGGTGTTCATAAGATTTTTCCTTATTGGAGGCGTATAGCAGCAGATAGACGGATATGAGGTTGAGGAAGATAATCAATGTGACCGGTTCCAATATGAATTCATAAAGGATCAGAGGTTTATAAAATATTGCGATTAAACCGGCAATAACGGCAATTCTATTATTGAAAAGAAGATCGCTGATCTTATAAACGAGCACACAATTGAGAGCCCCGATCATGATTTGAAATATTTTATAATAAAGATATTGATCCGAAAAAAATTTGTAAAATATAGTTATCAGACAGGTGTATAGAGGGCTGAAGTCAAGAATCCTCCTTCCGATAGGGGCTTTTGCAATGATTTTATTCGCTATCCAGGAGTATTTAGGAAAAATGAGATAATTGTAAAAGAATCGGTCTAAGATCTCCGGACGAAAAGTTGATTTAAAAAGAAAAATGCGTACTAAGATGGCACTGATCAGTATAGCATAAACGCCCAAATCAGAATGCCTTTTTGAACAGAACATTATCTCATCATCTGTCTTTATAGCCGATTTTTCCGATATCATTTGGTCGAATAATAGTTGAGAGCTTGTAGTATCGCAAACATCCAATGTTGTTTTTGGTCATATAATGCCATATATTAACATGATTGTGAAGGCAATTTATAAGTACCCCGAATGTTCGTTAAAATCTCATGAATCCATGAGATGGCTTGGCTGAAGATCTTGAGTTGGAATGATTTAGGGGTGAATTACTGAGATCGGAATTTTTCCAGGATGCTAAATACCATACAGGTCCAATTAATATGATCATTTATATTCTCTCATTTTTTCTTTCCTTTTTTTTATCCCTTTATATTACACCACGGGTAAGGGATTTGGCCATCAGATTCAATATTGTGGATGTGCCTGACAAGAATCTGAAATGCCATAAAGAGCCCATACCCTATATGGGTGGGATCGCCATCTTTATCTCATTTCTTGTCACGCTCGCCCTGACCTTTGATTTTAGGCGTGAGGTACTGGGCCTTTTATTGGGGGGAAGCATTGCGCTGATTATCGGGGTGATCGATGATCTCAGGGCCCTAAGCCCCGGGCTCAAGATGATCGGCCAGATTTTGGCCATTCTCGTGCTTATCAAGACCGGCATTCGAATCAAACTGACATTTATTCCCATTTGGATCAGTATCCCTCTGACACTCTTTTGGTTGCTCGGAATAACGAATGCCTTCAATATCATTGATATTATGGATGGATTATCCGGCGGCGTTGCTTTTATCGCCTGTATTTATCTGTTTCTGGTCGCCAGTTTGAATGGCAGGAGCATGATCGCTATCATGACCCTTTCCCTGGGGGGGAGTGTGCTGGGATTCCTCCGCTGGAATTCATTTCCCGCCCGGATTTATCTGGGTGATGCAGGCAGCCTTTTTATCGGACTTATGATTGGGGCATTGGCCATGATTGGGAGTTATACGGATAGGAACCTGGTATCCGTGCTGGCACCCGTCTTGATCTTGGGAGTCCCCATTTTTGACACATTTTTTGTGAGTTATATCCGTTTTAAACGGGGACAGTCCATATTTTTAGGGAGCAATGATCATTTTGCAATTCGTTTGAGGCATCTTGCATTGAGCCCTCTTCAGGTGGTCTTGCTCTCATATGTGATTGCCATCATTTTAGGAGGGGCGGGCATCCTGATGACCTTTTTATCCAATCTGGGGGCCCTAAATGTCTTTGGTGGGACATGCACCCTGCTTCTGTTGGGCGCTTTTCTTTTAAAAAGGATCAGAATGGAGAATTGATCCGGATCCAAATGGGAATGAATGTGTGCAACAAGAATCACATGTCATTCAAAATGGATGGATATATGGAAACACTGAAAGTAAAGGTGATTCATATCATAACCAAGCTGGAACTCGGGGGTGCCCAACAGACCACCCTCTATACCCTTGCCAATCTGGATCAAAGCCATTTTATTCCAGTCTTGATTTGTGGGCCTGATGGGATTCTGCTTTCCGATGCCTATAAAATACCTAAGCTTAGGATCCACATCTGCAACCATCTGATCAGACCGGTGGCCCCGGTTCATGATTGCACAGCATTGATAATACTCTGGAGGATCCTCAGAAAAGAAAGGGCAGCCCATAAAGGTATGGTCATTGTCCATACCCACAGCTCGAAGGCCGGGATTTTGGGCAGATGGGCGGCTTTTCTGGCCGGTATACCCATTCGGATCCATACGGTGCATGGTTTTGGAATAACACCCGATCAGCCCTTCTTCATGAGATGGATATTTACACTTGCAGAGAGATTGACCAGGCCAATTACCACACGAATGATCTATGTCTCGCGCAAGAACCTTGAACAAGGCACTCATCTGGGGATTTCCGAACCAAGAAATTCCCTGATCATTCGAAGCGGCATCGACCGGGCCAGTTTTTCTGAGGCTCGGAATGATGGAAGTTCAGTAAAGGATGCCCTTCAAATCCCAGGAGAGAGCAAAGTCATTGGCATGATCGCATGTTTCAAACCTCAGAAGGCCCCTTTGGATTTTATCCGAATGGCTCATCTCGTAAGCCTTAAATTACCGGGGACCCATTTTCTCTTGGTAGGTGATGGTGTCCTCAGAGGAAGTATCGAGCGGATGATAAAGGAACTGGGCATTCAAAAGAATGTGCATCTTACCGGATGGCGAAGGGACATCCCGAGATTACTCAGTGTCATGGATATCATGGCACTGACATCACTGTGGGAGGGGCTACCCAAGGTTGTTGTCGAAGCCTTGTTGATGGGGATACCTGTGGTGGCTACTCAGACTGCAGGGGTGGATGAAGTGATTCGAGATGGTATCACAGGTTTTATCGTTCCCCAGAGCAGGCCTGATATCATGGCTACCAGAATTATCGAGATGCTCGAGAATCCTGAAAAAATGAGAAGGATGGAAAAGGCCTCGCCCTCGCTATCGGATGAATTTAACTTGGACAAAACGGTTTTGATACAAGAGGTCCTCTATCAGGACTTGATTAAAGATACAAAATTTCGTAATAATAAATTTCTAATATGACATCTTTGCGATTGATTATTGAGACTGTATCCCATAAGGTTAAGGTGATATCGTGAGCATTATAAAGACCGATGGCTTGACCAAGTCATACAGGACAGGATTTTGGGGAAGGAAAAAGAGGGCTTTGGAAGGTTTGACCCTTGAGGTGGAGAAAGGTGAAACCTTTGGATATTTGGGGCCAAACGGGGCAGGGAAGACAACCACGCTCAAGATCCTCCTTGGGCTGATTCAACCCGATTCAGGTAGTGCCAGCATCTTTGGCCTGCCTGTTCACAATGTTTCCTTTAAGTCAAGAGTAGGATTTTTGCCGGAACAACCATACTTTTATGATTATCTCACAGGGAAAGAACTTTTGGAATTTTATGCCCATTTTTTTGGCCTTGATCGGTCTGAGAAAAAAAAGAGGATTGGGGAATTATTTGAGATGGTTTCTCTCAAAGGTTCCGAAGGCCTGGCTTTGAGAAAATATTCCAAAGGCATGCTACAGAGGATCGGGATTGCTCAGGCCTTGATCAATGATCCGGAGGTTATTTTCATGGACGAACCGCTTTCAGGCCTCGATCCTTTGGGCCGTAAAGAGGTTAAGGACATCATCCTCAGACTGAAAGTGGAAGGCAAGACCATCTTTTTTTGTTCTCACGTCCTTCCGGATGTGGAGATGATTTGTGAACGGATCGCTATCCTCAATAAAGGTCGATTGGTCGCTGTGGGCAGCCTGGATAAACTGCTTCGGATAGAAGCCAAAGGGGTTGATATCGAATTTCTGGGTGTCCCTCAGGAAGGGATGAAGAAGATAAAAAAGGAGGCTGTCAGATGTTTGGAACAGCCAGACAGGGCACAAATCACTATTGATAAAGAGGATAGGGTCATGGATATACTCAGATTGATCGATCAATATGACGGAAAGATTATTAGTGTGATTCCGCATCGTCGCAGTTTGGAAGAGATCTTTGTGAGTAAATTGGGTTTGGAAAGGAAAGATGCCTGATGAAATGGCTTGCTGTGGCATCCAATACATTTAAAGAAGCAATCCGGAATCATATCCTCTATAATCTGCTCGTATTTGCCCTGCTCATTATCGGAGGCTCTACGATTATAGGCAACTTGACGATCGGTCAAGGTTACAGGGTAATCACGGATATAGGGCTGGCATCCATATCCATCTTTGGGATACTGATCGCAATCTTTGTGGGTATCGGATTGGTTTATCATGAGATGGATAAAAAAACCATCTACAATATTCTCTCCAAACCCATTCGAAAATCAGAATTCCTGTTTGGCAAATATATGGGACTTATTATGACCCTGGCCATCAATGTCTTTCTTATGACCCTGGGCCTGTTCATCACCCTCTATTATATTGAGGGTATCTTTGCATGGTACATCCTGCCGGCGGTATTTTTGATCTTTTTTGAGTTGATGATTGTGACCTCGGTTGCTATCCTTTTTTCCACCTTTTCCACACCCACCTTGAGTGCGATCTTTACTCTGGCCATCTATGTTATTGGTCATCTGACCGAAGATCTTGTGCGGTTGGGTGAAAAGACCGAGTCTATTTTCATTAAGGCTGCAACAAGATTTCTCTATTATATCCTGCCGAATTTGGAGAATTTCAATATAAAAACTCAGGTTGTTCATCACCTTTCGGTGAAGTCCGGATATTACCTAACGGTTTTTGTCTATGGTTGCATTTATCTCAGCATAATTGTTCTCTTGGCCGTATATATCTTTGCCAGGAGGAATTTTAATTGATGATTGTGACGAAAAGCCTTCCTTAATTGTTAGATCAAGGACCATAATGTTCAATAAAACAAGATTGAAAGGAGGTAGCCTTTATTGACAGTGACCGGGTTTTTCTTTACAATATATGACTCATTTAAAAGAAATCACTACTACTTTTTATTTAATTGATAATTTAGGTTAGGGACCAATGAAGATTTTAGTGGATGAGATCTCTGAAAAGGGATCAGAAATCAAATTGACCGAGAGTATTAAAGACTTCGATTCCGGTGGGGAGGAGGACGTTCATCTCAAAGAGCCGATCACACTTAAAGCAAATGTGGAGCGAATCGGAACAAAGATATTTATCAAGGGGCTTATCCATGCATTGGTACAGCTTGAGTGTAGTCGGTGTTTAGAAGAGTTTTTATATCATATTGATGAACCCTTCACAGCGACCTTTTTGCCCTCTGAGCAAAGACCTAAAGACCCCGATTTAGAATTGGAGTCTGATGATCTTGACGTAAGCTTCTATGAGGGTAAAATGATAGATTTGACTGCATTGGTCAGGGAACAGATACTGCTTTCAATACCCATGAATCCACTCTGTAGGCTTAATTGCCGGGGACTTTGTCCGGAGTGCGGAAAAAATCTTAATGAGGGTAAATGCTACTGTTCCGGATCAAAGGGGGATTTTCGCTGGTCAAAATCGAAGAAATTTGAGGACGACTAAAATGAATGGAGGAGAAGATGGCAAATCCCAAGAGAAAAACATCCAAATCAAGGCGGGATAAACGAAGAAGCCACCTGGCCCTGAAGGCTCCGGCGATTACTCTGTGCCCGGAGTGTCAGGAACCAAAGCTGCCGCATCGTTTATGCATGAACTGTGGATATTACAATAACCGGATGGTTTTGGAAATCGAAGAGGAAAAGGATTAAACTAAGGATTGATAGATGAAAATTGCGATTGACGCAATGGGGGGGGACATCGGTCCCAGGGTCACTGTAACTGCTGCAGTAAATGCGGCCAGGGAATTCGGTCTTTCCCTTTTTATTGTCGGACAGGAGGATGTGTTAACATCTGAGCTGGCCAGACATGACATCTCCGATCTAGATCTGATAATTAAAGATGCCTCCCAGATCGTGAGTATGGATGACTCACCCTCTCAGGCCATCAGGCAGAAAAAGGATTCCTCTATACGTGTTGCTGCTGAGTTGGTCAAGTCCGGGCAGGCGGATGGTATGGTCAGTGCAGGGAATACCGGTGTGGTGATGGCTACGGCCAAGATTTTTTTTAAAGCACTGGAAGGTGTTGACAGGCCTGCTATTGCGACAGTTATGCCCACCATGAAGGGCGCATGCCTCTTTTTGGATGTGGGTGCAAACGTGGATTGTAAACCAAAGCATCTGCTTCAATTTGCTGTGATGGGGCATGCTTATGCCCAGCAGGTCCTTCATTTTCCCAAACCCAGGGTGGGCCTTTTGAGTATCGGATCGGAAGAGTCCAAGGGGAATGAATTGACACGGATAGCCCTGGGCTTGATCAAACAGGTGCCTTTTGATTTTGTTGGTAATGTGGAGGGTAGAGATGTCTTCAGGGGGGAAGTGGATGTGGTGGTCACAGATGGTTTTGTGGGAAATGTGGCCTTAAAGATAGCTGAAGGTGTTGAAGAGATGATTGCCACGTTAATAAGAAAAGAGATCAAAATAAGCCTCTTGGGAAAATTGGGTTACCTGCTCATGAAGCCTGTTTTTAAGAACCTGAAGAAAAGGGTGGACTATTCGGAATACGGGGGTGCACCGCTTCTGGGTTTGAATAAGGCTTGTATCATTTGCCATGGCATGTCTGACACCAAGGCCATTAAAAATGCCGTGCGCATTGCATCCGATTTCATTACCAAGGATGTAAATTCTCAGATATTTAATGATATTGCAGCCATAAAGAGGCTAATCGAAAACAAGGAAGTGACCTTAGGAGAGGCCCTTTGAGTTCAGCAAAAGAAGGTAGGAGGTGGGCCTTTATATCCGGTATCGGAGGTTATTTACCTGAGAATATCCTGACCAACCAAGATCTGGAAAGGATGGTAGATACTTCTGATGAATGGATTCAGACAAGGACCGGGATCAGGGAAAGGAGGATTGCCTCCTCACATTTCGCAACATCTGATCTGGCCACTGAGGCATCCCTTATGGCCATCAAGGATGCCGGACTCAAACCCCAGCAGATTGACCTGATTATATGTGCCACAGTAACTCCTGATCACCTTTTTCCATCCACAGCCTGTCTTATACAGAGAAATCTAGGAAATCAGGGGGCAGCGGCATTTGATATCGGCGCTGCATGTTCGGGCTTTATTTATGCCCTTTCAGTTGCTGATTCTTTTGTGAGTTCAGGGAATTATGACCATGTCCTTGTTATAGGAGCAGAAACCCTTTCAAGGTTCACGGACTGGAAAGACAGATCCACTTGTGTCCTTTTTGGTGATGGTGCCGGTGCGGTCGTGCTGAGCCCTTCGGAAACGGAAAGCCGTATCCTTTCGGTCCATCTTTTTGCGGATGGGAGGTTTTGCGATCTTCTGGCAGTCCCGGCAGGAGGCTCCAGGTCCCCCTGCACTCATGAAACCCTGGAGAAAAGACTTCACTATATCAGAATGAAAGGAAACGAAACATTTAAGATCGCTGTAAAATCTATGGTCAATGCATCTAATATTGCCTTGGATCATAATAAGATTTCAGCGGATCAGGTAGACCTTTTTATCTCGCATCAGGCCAACAATCGGATCATCCAAGCAGCCGCTCAAAGGCTGGGCGTACCGGATGATCGGGTGGTGATTACCGTGGATCGATTTGGTAATACCTCTGCGGCCACTATACCTACGGCCCTTTGGGATATTTACCGGAAGGGTCGATTGGAGAGAGGAAAATTGGTTCTCTTGACTGCCTTCGGAGGAGGGCTGACCTGGGGATCTACTTTGATCCGGTGGTAAGATATCATTATTTAAAAAATTAATAAGAAAGGGTGGGTGAGTCATGGACTATTTCCTGACCGAAGAGCAGCTCATGATTAAGGACCTTGCCAGAAGGATCGCAGAGGAGCGGATCAAGCCGGTCAGGGCCGAATTGGATGAAAAAGAGGAGTTCCCATGGAATATCATTCAAGAGATGGCCAAGTCCGATATGTTCGGGATCTTTATCCCTGAGGAGTTTGGAGGATTAGGTGGGGGTTGTATGGAATTGTCTTTGGCTGTTGAGGAGCTGAGCCGGGTTTGCAGTGGCGTGGCCATCAGTTTTGCCGCCAGTGCACTCGGGACATTTCCCATCCTTCTCTTCGGATCCCAGGAACAAAAGGAGAAATATCTTCCCAAGATAGCTTCCGGGCAGAGCCTTGCTGCATTCGCTTTGACAGAGCCGGATGCCGGAAGTGATGCTGCAGGGATAAAGACTACGGCCAAACTGGATGGAGAAGAATATGTATTGAATGGAACCAAGCAATGGATCACCAATGGCGGAGAGGCGGATATCTATTCAGTGATTGCCCTTACAAATCCGGCCAAGGGTATGAGAGGTGCCAGCGCCTTTATCGTTGAAAAAGGCACCCCGGGATTTGATTTCGGGAAGAAGGAAAAGAAATTGGGGATCAGGGCATCGGCCACGAGAGAGCTTGTATTTTCAGATTGCAGGATTCCTAAATCAAATATCATTGCAAGGGAAGGTATGGGATTCATTGTTGCCATGAAAACGCTGGATAGTTCAAGGCCGGGTATCGGTGCCCAAGCGGTTGGCATTGCCCAGGGCGCCATGGAGGAGGCCCTGGAATATTCACATCAGAGGGTCCAGTTTGGTCAACCCATCTCATCCTTTCAGGCGGTTCAACATTTACTGGCGGATATGGCTACCCAGATCGAGGCAGCTCGGGCTCTCGTTTATTGTGTGGCCCGTTTTGTGGACAGCGGTGCAAAGGATATTTCCCAGGAAACTGCAATGTCCAAACTGTTTGCCTCGGATATGGCCATGAAGGTGACCATTGATGCCGTTCAGATCCTGGGTGGTTATGGCTATATGCGTGATTATCCGGTTGAAAAGATGATGCGGGATGCCAAGATTACTCAGATATATGAAGGTACTAATCAGATACAGAGAAATGTCATTGCCCTTGAAATGCTGAAGAAAAGGGCTAAAGGCAAGTAAGGATTGGATATGGAGATCATTGTTTGTATCAAACAGGTGCCGGAAACGGGCAATATTAAGATTGACCCACAGACCAATACCCTTGTTCGCGATGGAGTACCCAGTATCATTAATCCTCTTGATGTGTATGCCCTGGAAGAGGGTGTCAGGATCAAAGAGGCGCATGGGGGGCAGGTGACTGTGATTTCCATGGGGCCACCCCAGGCGGAATCGGCTTTGAGGGAGGCCCTTTCGATCGGTGCGGATCGAGCCATTTTATTGAGTGATAAACGTTTCAGTGGTGCGGACACATGGGCCACATCCTACACATTGGCCCAAGCCATAAAAAAGATAGGAAATTATGACATCATCCTGTGTGGAAAACAGGCCATTGATGGGGATACGGCACAGGTCGGACCGGAGATGGCGGAGATCCTGGATTTACCGGTTATCACTTATGTCAGGCATATCGAAGAGATCGGAAAAGACCGTATCAGGGTGCAGAGGATGATGGAGGACGGTTATGATATAATAGAGTCCCCGATCCCAGTGCTTTTGACGGTTGTAAAGGAGATCAATATCCCCAGGCTTCCTTCCTTAAAGGGAAAAATGAGGGCACGGAAGGAAGAGATCCCGGTTTGGACCGCGGACGATATTGATGCCGATTCTGCACGCTGCGGTCTGGAGGGTTCAGCCACCTGGGTCGTAAAGATCTTTTCCCCTGAACCCAGGCCTTCGGGCAGGGTCCTTGAGGGGGATTCCTGCGAGATGGTTGCAGAACTGGTCAAGGGACTGAAAGAGGCAAAGATTATATAATTCGTAAAAAGTCGTTTCGGCTACTGCTTGGTTTTTTGGAATGCTATAAAATTGATGGGCTCGTAAAAGGTGCTTGTAAAAGGTGCTCGTAAAAAGTCATTTCGGTGCTTAGGGGAATTTTTTTAAGGCTCTAAGGCTTCGCTTC
>JBLIRM010000104.1:0-11754 GCA_049472295.1 bacterium
CCTCCAAGGCGCGAATGATAAGAATCCCCGAGGATTTCCCCTTGAGGGATGGCAGGGTGACCTGTGTCACCTGTCATCAGATAAAATGCCAGGGGGAGAAGAAAAATCCCCTGTTTCTGAGGGGTGGACCCTACAGGAACCGGATAGAGGTATGTCTGTTATGTCATGTGAAGGATCAATATAAAAAGGATAACCCTCATGATCAGATTGCTGAAAACGGGGATATCAGGGAGGATCGATGCCTCTTCTGCCATGCCGTGGAGACGGATGAGAAAGGGGAAAAAAAGATCGGTTTCAAGTTTAAGGCCCCGTTTCGCCTGTATTGCATTGGCTGTCATCCGGTAGAGGTCAGAAGGCACCCATTTGGTGCCCATCATGCCGGGCGTTATATAGAGTCCATCTGGGCTGGAATTAACATGGATCAGAGGACCAAGATATCCCATAATCAATCCTTTAAGATCACACCTGTGAGTCTCTCCGGACAGGTCATGTGCACCTCATGCCATAATCCCCATGATAACAGGCCGGGTCCGAAATTGAGGATCAGTGACGTGAATACGAGTTGCAGGCAATGTCACTTCAGACATTATGGCTTGGAATCCTTTATGGGAGGTCCCCCAAAGGGGAGTACACCGGGAAATGAGGATATGACGCCTGAGGGAGAAGACATGCTGCCTTTCGGCTATCGTGCCTCATTGAGGTTTTATTGTATCGGGTGTCACCCGAACAAGGAGAAAAAGCATCCATATGGTGTGGACCACAACGGCAAATTTATCAGGAGATTCTGGAAACACATCCCCTATGAAAAAAGGACCAGGTTATCCAAGGCCGAGACCTCTCAGATTATCCCTTTGACAACCAGCGGACAGGTATCATGTTTTACATGCCATGATCCTCATGATGGTCGAAAAGGAAATAAACTGCGACTGAAGGAGATGGACCTCCTGTGCTCCCTCTGTCATATCGATCGCAGTATAGTAATAAAATCATTTAAGGAAAAAGAAAAAGGTCAATAGAATCAGGATCTAAATCTATGTTATCTATGAAAAATATTCAGAAGATACTGGATAGTCTTCATGATGTTATTATGGTCGTTGACCGGGATTATCGGATCACCGTCGCAAACAAGAATTTTGCCGACATGGTGGGGACGACCGTGGAAGAAGTGATCGGGAAGTATTGTTATGAGATGTCTTTCAATCGGACTGCGGGCTGTATCAATAATTGTCCGATGAGGGGTATCTTTGAAAATGGGTTCAAGAAGACGATCAGCCATTCCCACACATTCTGGGATGGCAGTGAAAGATACGAAGAGATTACGTTCAGTCCGATCAAGGATCGGAATGGCAAGGTGATCCTTGTGCTCGAGATCATTAAAGACCTGACTGAGAATAAAAAGATAGAAAAACAATTGATTCATTCGGAGAAGCTGGCCTGTATGGGTGAGATTGCAGCCAATCTATCTCATGAAATCAATAATCCTCTGGGGATCATTACTGGATTTGTCCAGCGTGTTTTGAGTAAAATAAAAGAAGAAGATAATATTTTCGAAGAAATGAAGATCATCGAACAGGAATGTCTCCGGTGCAGCCGTATTCTTCGTGATCTTCTCAACTTTGCACGGCCCGGGCGTATTCAAAAGAGTATATGCAATCTTACGGATGTGGTCCGGGTGACCATTCACATTTTGGATAATAAACTTAAGGACCATCATATCGAGGTGATCGAGGATATTGGAGACACTCCCATATATGTAAAGATCGATCTCAACCAGTTTCAGCAGGTATTGATCAATATATTTCTGAATGCCATTCATGCCATGCCAAAGGGAGGGAAACTTCATATCGGATTAAAGGAAAGGGGCGACTTGATGAAAAAGATGATCGAGTTGATGGTCAAGGATGAGGGATGCGGCATTCATCCCTCTCATCTGGATAAAATATTCGACCCCTTTTTTTCCACAAAGGCTGAGGAAGGCACAGGCCTGGGCCTCTCCCTTTCACGGCGGATTATCGAGGCCCATGGCGGTAGGATTGATGTAAAAAGTGAATTGGATGAAGGTACGAGTTTGATCATTCATCTCCCTTTGACGGAAAAGGAAGAAAATCATTTAAAGGATAAGAGCCTTGAGTGAGCGTATTCTGATTGTGGATAATGAACCCAATTTTTTAAGACTCCTCTCATCTACCCTGATCGAGGAAGGATACGAGGTCGATGTGGCAGAAGAAGGTGAAGAGGCATTGAATATCATAGACAGTCAGGTTTTCGACCTGATATTTTCTGATCTGGCCATGCCCGGGATCGATGGATTGGAACTGATGCAGCAGGTTAGGGAGAGATATCCGGCATTACCATTTATCATCATTACCGGTGCAGGCACTATCGAGCATGCGGTTGAGGCCATGAAAAAGGGGGCCTATGATTTCATCACAAAGCCCTTTGATCTGAAACAGATCAGGGTCATTATCAAAAGGGCTCTGGAATATGGTGCACTCCATCGTGAGTTGGATTATCTCAGAAAAGAGGTTCAAGAGAAGTATCAATTCCATAATATCGTAGGTCAATCCAAAAAGATGCAGAGGCTTTTTGCCTTTGTGGATCAAGTGGCTGACAGTTCCGCTAATATACTCATTCATGGGGAAAGCGGCACAGGGAAGGAGATGCTTGCCCGAGCCATTCATTACAGGAGTTCCAGACGTGACAAGCCCTTTTTCCCCATCGATTGTGGTTCAATCACAGAAACACTCCTGGAGAGCGAGCTTTTCGGTCATGTCAAGGGGGCCTATACAGGCGCCACCAATACCAGGTCAGGAATCTTTGAGGCTGCCAACGGAGGTACGGTATTTCTGGATGAGGTGGGTGATACTCCTCTATCCACTCAAAGCAAACTGCTCAGGGTGATTCAGGAAAAGGAATTGAAACCCGTTGGCAGTGACCAGATCAAGAAGGTGGATGTGCGGATCATTTGCGCGACTAACAGGGAATTAAAAAAGGCGGTCTCCAAAGGCACTTTTAGGGAGGATCTCTACTATCGAATAGCCACGATCCCCATGGTTCTTCCTCCTTTAAGGGAGAGGACGGATGATATCCCTATTCTGGTTAATCACTTTATCGAGAAATACAGTAACATCAATAAAAAGAAGGTCAAGGGGATTACCAGAGAGGCGTTGTTTGTCTTGATGGGGTATCAATGGCCAGGGAATATTCGAGAACTCGAACATGTCATTGAGCGGGCAGTCCTTATCACGCGCGGTGCCATGATCAAATCCAAGGATATTTATATGGACCAAAGTAGTTATATGCCTGGTGAACATCATACCTTGACATTGGGTTTACTGAACGAAGTCGTGGATCAGACAGAGAAGGAGCACATCATCAAAACGTTGGAAACAGTTAATTTTAATCGTTCAAAGGCCGCCAAATTGTTGGGGATCAGCCGCAGAACACTCTATGATAAACTGGAAAAATACAATCTCATTGGTAATCTTAAAAGAGGAAAGACTGATTGATAGTCTTAAAAAGAAAATATTGACAGCCCCGTAAAAGGTCCCAGAATTGTCATTACGGCTGACAGCCCCGTAAAAAGTCCCAATAATGTCATTGCGAGGAGCGCAGCGACGAAGCAGTCTAATAAATTCAAACAGATATTTTATCTGAGATTGCTTCACTACGTTCGCAATGACTGCTTATTTTTAACTTTTACAATAGACTGATTCGCTTCCCCCCACAATTTTGCTCTGGGCTTCTGCTCACCGCAATGACTTTCGTTTTCAGGGTGGAATTTATTGATACATAATGATTTGATTATTTTGAAAATCACTATCCTTGGGATTCCGCCAGTATTTTGGTTTCCATTCCGATGGCTGATGGTAGCCCTTATATTTCAGAAGGGCCTCGAAACCGTGACAGTCGAGGCAAATGGAAAAGGCTGGCCCCTTGTTCCTGAGGAAGCTGTTCGTGGGGTCCCCTTCGATATTCTTTTGCTCGGGATAGTATTTGGCCATCGGGTCCCATTGATGGGGCTCGTGGCAGGTAGTACAGGTTACAAATCCGGTGGGGGCTTTGTTCCCCTGTTTGTCATAAAGGGGATAATAGATATTGATTCCGGTGCCCTTCAACTTTTGTTGTTCCATGATCTTTCCCGTATAGACGAATGAACTGGGGTGCACGCCTATAAAGACATCCTTTGCAGACGCACAACCATCCTTTTTGTGGCAGTTCACGCAGGTGCCCAGCATAAAATCCCTTTCCCCTTCGAGAGATCTTGCCCAGAGGACCCTTTTCTGAGGGGCGTGATGCACGGCATGGCAGGGGGAACACACCCCGGTCTGTGCCACGTTCTGACCGAGCTGATTCTCTGCTTTAGGTGCCACCAGCCTCATATCATGCTCACTCCACATCACATACTTCTTGTTTTCATGGCAGTCCAGACAAATATAACCCGGTCCTGCTAGGGTCTGCCTCAGGAAACTGTTTTCAATACTCCCTTCCACATTGGCATTTTGCTGCGAGGGCTCTGCTTCCTCAGACCACTGATGCACATCATGACAGGTCTGACAGGTGAGTTGCTGGCCCTCTTCTTTGTCCTGTTTCTGATCTATTGGATCATAAGTGGGCATTGTATAGAGTGGCAGAAGGGTTTTCATCTCCTTTTCGGACATGGAGACATTGACAGGATGAGAAAATCCCTCTTCCAGGGATTTTTTTGCCCCGATCCTGCCGTTCATATGACAGCTCTGGCATAGAAGATCGATCGGGCCTTGCTGTGTGGATAAGGATTCCAGGGGCATAGCCCATAAACGATATGCCTCGCCATTGTGTACCTGGTGGCAGGCTGCACAGGGACCTTTGTCATAATTGGGATCTATGAGATTCAGGTCATGATCGGTTCTTACCACATAGGCCTGTTTACTATGGCATTGCTGACAGAGCTTCGATCCGGGAGCCGATGCCTGCCGCAGGAAACTGTTATGCTCAGTGCCCTCGATCTTTTTCTTATTTCCCTTCTCCGCAACAGCAGGGTCCCACTGATGGGGTTCATGACAAGTGGCGCACGTCATTTTACCCTGCTCCATATCCTTTCTTCCGGAGTCGCCATAGAGGGGGAGCTGTAATTCAGATATTTGTGGCCGGATGGACATGGGATGGGTCCTTGATGTGATCCACTTCTCCTTTGCGCACCCCTCTTTGGAATGGCAGGATTCGCAGAGTTGATTGGCAGGATTTCCATCAGGTCCGATCTCTTTTGAAAATATCCTTAAACCTCTGGCCTGATGAGGGACATGACAGGCGCCGCATACCCCGCTCTGTTTGACTGTCTGGCCCAGGACATTGGCCTCTTTTGGTGCGGTTACCCTCAGGTCATGTTCGGTATGAATCAGATAATCCTTTTTGATATGGCAGCCTATACAGAGGGATGAATCCTGATCATTGACGATGCGAAGGAAGCTGTTTTTCCCGTCTCCATCGATCATCTTGCCTGGGCCGGAGCCTTTTTTCTCCGGAGACCATTGATGCGGATCATGACATGAGCCACAGGTCACAAAGCCTTTGCTTTCAGTCCTCTGCCCATACGTGTCATATTGTGGAAGGTTGATCTGGTCCAGAGATTCCAGGAGATCCATGGCGGTTTCAGTGGGATGGGTATTCAGCCCCACCAGTTTTTTCTCACCGCATCTTTTGGAATGATGGCAGGAATCGCAGAGATTCCGTATGGTGATCTCTTGCGAATCCACCGGCCTGGCCCATATCTTTATGGATGTGCCATTGTGTACGAGATGGCAGGGACTGCAAATCCCTCCCGTTTGGATGGTCTGGCCCTGTTCGTTGATCTCCTTTGGGGCTGATACCGCAAGGTCGTGCTTTGTTTTGTAAACCGTCTTCTTGTCGTTATGACAGCTCAGGCATAATGAGGATACAGGTTCGTCCGGCTTGCGCAGAAAACTGTTTTGTCGATTGCCCTCCATATTGCGGCCTGCCCCCTCCCTTTTTTCAGAAGGATCCCACTGATGCACGTTGTGGCAGGTTGCACATACGATGTCTCCCTCGGTCGCCCTTTCCCCTTTTTTATCAAAGAGCGGCAGGTCGGTTTTCTGACCGATCCGTTCCAATGAACGACCCACAGGATGGGAAAATCTGCCGGTTGGCTTTTTGGATGCAGGTTGATTGTCTTGATGGCAACTGATACATAGGGGAGAAAGTTTATCCCCTGAATACTGCATCTGGGTTTGTCTTGCCCATAGTTTGGCCGGTCCGGCGTTATGCGGGATATGACACGGGCTGCACAAACCGCCGGTCTTTACGTCTTTTCCGTAGATATTGATCGCCTGGGGCATGCTGACGTTAAGATCATGATCCGTTCCCTTTACGAGTAATTGTGTTTTATGGCAGTCAAGACAGATGGACGGCTCTCCCTTTTTTGCCAGAATAGCAGTCCTGGGTGCCGCATCATGGGGCCAGTGGCATGTCTCACATATAATCTGGCCGCCTTTGCCCATGGCTACCTTTCTGCCGCCTTCCCATATCTCAGGGGGGCGGGCTAGTTTGGGAGTAAGGTCTACTGGGTGTGAACCCATGCCCGCCCCTTTCCTGGGCCGGCTGGGATTGCTCCCGTGGCATGTCTCGCATAGTTCGGAAGTAAAGGTGTTTTCATCGATACGGTCCGGGATGACCAGGAGATTTTTATCGATCGTTCCATGGACTGTGTGGCATGTCTCACAGATCACCTCTCCATTGACACCCGCCCTGCCATATCGATCAAGAATCTTTTGAGGTACCGGCAAACCAGTCACATTAATGGGGTGATTTCCAAGTGCACCTCCTCCTGCCTTGGTAAAATGGCAAAGGATGCACATCTCTGAGCTTCGGTTACTGCATCGAAGATATATGGTTTCCTGAAAACGAAGCTCATCGGACACCCCATGGACGGTATGACATGTGGCGCATACCACTTCCCCCTTTTCCCCGAGGGGCATTTCAGGAGGGATACGCACCTTTTTGGAAGGGATCATATTGCAGTTATGCCCGCGTTTAGCCCAGAATCGTTCCCTGGAATCCAACATGATTCCGTTATGACAGGAATAGCATATCATCTCGCTTCCGGCCACGCGCTCTTTTTGATATTCCACGAGATCCGTGCCGCGCCCTTCAACATAAAACTGATCAAGCCACCTGAAATGACAGATGGCGCATTCCTTGGCTGAATTACGCATAAACTGGGCATAAACCCCATGAGGAAAAAGCAATGGGATAGCGGCAATTGAAATAAAGATAAAAAGAAGATATTTAGACAAATAATGGATTGAGAAAAAATGATGAATATAACCAGGATGAAAAAATAATAATGGGATTTTTTTCATTTATTCTTCAATCTGATAAACACTGATTCGGCTGTCATACATCTCGCAGATATAGATCCGGCCCTGATCGTCGAAACAGAGATCCGTGGGTACGGAAAAACGGAGCTTCTTCCAGGATTTATCGCCCAGAAGGGCCAGAAATTCCCCGTCCGGGGCGAAGACCTGGATAATGCCGATTTTTTGATAATTTTCGGTGACATATACACGTCCCTGATCGTCAATGGCGATTCCCTGAGGGCGAAAGAATTGTCCCTTCTCAATGCCCCATTCCCCAATGGTTCTCAGAAATGTGCCTTGAGGGTCGAATACCTGGACACGTGTGTTGAGCACATCCACAATATAGATATTGCCATTTTTATCCAGCGTGATGCTGTAGGGATAACGAAATTGTCCGTCTTCAAAGCCAACCACACCAATCTCTCTGAGAAATTTTCCGTCCGGTGTGTAGAAAAGGAATCGATGATTATCATTATCCACAATCAGGAGACGGTTGTTGACATGGTCGAATACAAGGTCCGTTGGATCAGCCGGGCATCCATAGGCATCCCTTTTCAGGACAAAATAGGTGATGAGGTTGCCCTTGGAATCAAATATCTGGATGCGATGGTTTTTGGAATCCGCCACATAGATCCTGCCTTGATAATCAACAGTCAATCCCAGAGGGGACTTAAACTCTCCGGGGTCGGAACCTGCCTGTCCGAACTGAAAAATAGGGCTCCCTTCCAGGTCGAATACCACGACCCTGCTATTGACGCCATCTAGGACAAAGATCCTGTCTTTGAATACATCCACAGCGCTAGGCTGATTAAAGGGTTTTTCCTCAGTGCCCTTAATATTAAAGATGTGACGGCAGGGAATAATCTTGACATCAGATGAATCCGCAGAATCCTTCTGCTGGCATTCACCCAGGGATAGGGGTAAAAGACCGCTGATGGCTAATGCCATCAGCGGGATGATAAGCATGGAAAATCTTTTTGTAAAAAAACTCAAACTCACTGTACTTTAAAAGTGGATGGCAGCATCGGGCTCTCAGTCGTCTCACTCTGTGTCTGCTTTTGTTGGATAATCTCTTCTGGTCGGAACATGGTCGGTAACTTGAGAGATTTATATTTTTCCACCATTTTGGCCACTTCCGTGCCCCCGAATTCATCACAAAGGTGTTTAGGATAACCAAGCCTTTTGAAATCCAGATAGGGATTCTCCTTTTGGTGGCAATCCGTGCATTTTACAGGCTCTTTGGTTAACTGGCGGTGAAGCTCCAGTTTGGCCTGCGATTGCTGGTCATATGAATACTGGGACCATAACTGCAGATATTCTTTGGCATACTCTTCAGTCACCGGTTGGTCCATCCTGACGACTGTTGGGCCTTCAAGTATGCAGGGCACGATTTTGGCCTCGTAATTACCGGAGTAAGTGCCTGTGGGGACCTGCTCTTCAACCCGATCCGAGATCCTCTCTAACGGCTCCCCTGTCATTGTGTCAAACCATTTAAATAGCAGGTTATCACCCTTCATATGACATACCTCGCATGCGCAGAAATAGGTATGCATATTGTAAAGTGCCCTTGTATCCTTGTTTTTGCTGTGGGGTAAGCTCCCGTGACAGACCAGGCAAAGATTGGGCACCCATTCCCGGACATCCACACTCGAATCCAGGTTATGAAAATGCTCCAGTTTCATTTGGGTTTTGCGCTCGAGTATCTTCTTGAACACATCGACCTTGATCGGCTGCAACTTCCCTTTTTCAATCGGGGCCGTCTCTTCAAGGCTGATGGGGGGAGGCCCAAGACTGACCCCTTTTTTATGGAGATAGGTCACTTTAAAAAGCATGGCCAGCAATAACACAAGAATGGAATATATAATCACCGTAAGCACCTTGGCTAGTCTACCCCGACCGTATTTCATAAGTCTTTCTCCTCTTTCAAGTCCTCTTTTACTTCATCCTTGATCGCGGAAGCCTCAGAGTCAAGGGCTCCAACTTTTGTTCTATCCTTGTCAGACATTACAAATAACGGCTCTTCGCGTTGTGGGCGTTTTTGCATACCCCGTTCTTTTATGATCCTTTCATAGTATACAGGGTGTTCCTCCTTTAGATGATGCATAGTCATCTTACCATCGAGCCAGGAGGTGTCCTGAGGAAATTTTCCCGGTTTTAAGTGGACTGCGTAAAAATGCCAGATGGAGATGGCAAAACTGGCCAGTGTGGCCTCCATGAGATGAAAGGTAGCTGCCACCTCAACAATAAACTTAGGAAAGAGGGGGGCAAGGGTCATGATGGTGCCTGTGATAAATATCACTATGGTGCCAATGCAACCAAAGAGATATTCCAGTTTTTCCTTGTAATCATACCGGTCGAACTTGGGCGGTTCCGGTCTCATCCCCAGCATATACTGAACATTCTCTTTCATCTGGATTAAATCGATAGGCTTCAGTAGAATGTCTTTGAAGACCTGGCGGCCATCATCAGTGAGGGCCAGATATAATACATGCCATACACAACCAATAAAAAGTCCGATGGCGAATATGAAATGCAGATAACGTCTCCATCTGTAAACAGGGGCGGTGTATCTGCCAAACATGGCCACAACCCAGGTCGTGGGAATCAGTGACATCATACCGGTCACGACAAGGAGTGCAAAGGTCACCCAGATGATATTGTGTTGCCAAACCTCGGATCGATTCAACCGTACGAACCATTCTTGATCTTCGGCGCGGCGGCCCCAGTTTTTCATTAGTCGTGTCTCCTTTCCTTTTTCTCTTTCAGAGTGATCCTGAGATCCAGCATCTGGTGGGCGAACATTGTGCCTGGAACCAGAAGTATCATAATCTTATAGAATAACTTGATCGCCCATATGATCCTTCTTTTCAGACGTTCAGTCTTATGGTATTTGAGTTCTTTATTCAGGCCCGTAGTCTCAGCCTCGGAGAGTTCATCTTCCATGGTCTCGAGTTTTGTATTCAACAGGCTGACCTTCAGACTCGTGCCATGGAGCGTACCCTTTACAAATGAGCTTGTTGGGGCTGTATGACAACCCTCTTGCCCGCAGGTCTTTATGCGTCGGACAAGGGATGATGGGGAATTGGGATCCGAGGATTTCAGGATCTCGTGCGGTGAATATCCCAGGCTGGAAGGGGCATGGCAGCTCAAACAATGGGCGCCGTTTTGCGTCTCGTATTTGACATTTCGCCAATGAAAGGTCTCTTTGAAATTGGCTGTGGTGTCCAGCTCAAATTTCTTCATCATTTCCTCATTTGCATGGCAGGTGTTACAGAGGTCCACTACCTCCCGGTTGCTCCATCTGGCGCTGGTTCGGGAGATAAAATGCTGAAGGAAACGCTTGGTCCATGCATCCTTTTCATGACAGCCCAGACATCGCTCAAGAGCCTCTATTTCGGTACCCTTATGTTTTGACAGGATACCGCGCATGGGTTGATATATGGGGTTTTGATGACAATATTTACACTTGGTCTGGCCGTCCTCATATCGAAAGAGTTTGGATTTGCCGTGGGCACCGGCGTTGAACTTGTCCACGATGGGTTTGTGGGAAAAGTCTTTGTCTGATGAGGGCTCTTTGACATGGCACTTTACACCACAATCCACTTTCTTTGCAGGTTTGTGAGGTACTTCCTTGACATCTTTATGGCAATGCGTGCATTGCACATTGCCATGGACCGTATTCCGGTAAATCGATTCATTGACATAGAATATCTTCTTTTGGCCTGTTTCAGGTGTAAAAGCAGCCAAGCCGGAATAGCGATGACAGAGCTGGCAATTTTCCTGATCAGCGGCATTGGCCGGCATGTTGCACAATGATATGATCAAGCTGATAACTAATGGAATGATCCAGAACACCTTAAATCCAGATAAAGCTTTATCCCTTTTCCCCATGTTCACCTCCGGTGTCGACTCCATAAAAATATTGAGTTGAGACCTATAGCCAATGCATCAATTTAAGTCAATACGACTGCTTCGCAGCTTGTTTGTTGGACCTCGGTCTTTAGGTTCGGAAAAATGACTTAATCAATTTTTAATTATGATACAGGCTAAATGTCCGTGGTCAGAGCCTTGAGTTTAAAAAATGTTTGATACAATCTATAGCAAATCCGAAGAGTATTCCCATAAAATATGGTTAATGGATTTATTAATTAATCCGAATTGATTATATCCGATAATTTCTTTGAGGGTTAATAAGTTAAAATATTTAATATCTACAAAATAAACTCATTATAAAATATTTTTGTCAGGAAAACAACCCCTTATAAAGGAATAATTTTTATCAATCCATATCTTTTAGTTATAATTTGTAAAAAAAACTGCACAAGGGTGCATTCTTTTGAAGGATGAAGGCAAATTTATTATTCTTGATTGTTTTACATCAGGATAAAAATAAATAAAT
>JBLIRM010000105.1:0-11746 GCA_049472295.1 bacterium
ATATCCGCAGGGACGAATACCCTGGATGAAACAATTTTGGCCATGGACTCAACCATGGACATGATCTTATCTTCCAAAGCCATACCATCCGGTTTGATCATGAAAAAAGTTTTTTGCCTCGACATATTCATATGTCCCTTCTAAATGGTTTTTAACGTATATTTTGCAATGATGTTTTTAAGGGGTTGAGATGGAGATCCATTCCCATCCCTGTAAATAATCATATCTTCATAGTCCGATTTCCAGGTCAGATTACCCGGTGCAATGATACATCGACTGCCGTCATGATATGTGGATAAGACCTTGAATCCTTGGTCTGAAGAGGAATCGGGTAAGATGTAAAAATGTTCTTTTGATTCCAGATATGGGAAGGTTCGATGCTGGGATGGAAAATCCCCCGGCTCGAACCAAAGCTTTATCTCCCTTTCCGCCTCTTTGACGTCACCTGATGCATGAACGGCATTGTCTATCAATTCTTCCTGATCAACGGAGAAGTCAGTGTAACTCAACTGAGACCTTAATGTAATGATCCCCTTTGTCTTTGCCAGGATTTTGCAGTCCTTGGGTCTGGTGGGCCCGAAATATTTCTTTATCCCCTCCACAATCCCCGGGGCCTCATAAGTGATGGCCATAACCCTTCTCTTTTCCGGCTGGGTGGGATAGTGAAGTTCCCCCATGATATATCTAATGGTTGCCTCGAAAAATGGTTTTCCCTGGATATTGGCATAGTGGGCCTCAGCCAGCTCCCGTGTCACCCGGACTACCTTGGCCGCCGCAATCACAGGATTGAAAACAGCGGATATCCTTTCGATGATGAATCCCGTCAGGGAATAAAGGAGCGCATCGGGTTTGATCAATACCAGTGTCTGCTGATTTTTTTTGAATTTCATTGATATATCCTCTGAGTTATCTCAAGTAAGAAAGCTCCTTTGGCAATGGGATGTCTTTTCCCATGGTATCTTCACCATAATTCACCCCTGCCAGGATTTCCAGATCCTTTAATGCCCGCTTGTCTCCCGTGAAGGTCACAGTCTGTATGTTGTCACGCGCGATCTTTCCTCCGGCCCAGGTAATGCTCAAGATACTGCCGGCATCAAATTTATCCTCTCCCACAATCATAAACACTTCTGAGCCATAGTGATTGACAATCTTTGCCACCAGGGTTGCAGGCCTAAGATGAAAGCCCAGGTTTCTCGGAATGCCCAATTCGATGGAGCCCTTTGATGTATAATCATGGAGTAACTCATCAGCCAGGTTCTTCCCGTAGGCCACAAATTTCCTGCAATAAAACAAGGCCCAGTTTAATATATAATCCAGTATGCAACCCAAATTCACTTCATGATGGATTTCCTCATGGATTTTTGGATGCCGTTCATAAAAATGAGCCCAGGCCCGCGCTGCTTCAAGAAGGAGAAGGGGGATGGAGATATAATTTCTGAGATGGGCCAGGCGGGGATCTTTATCCTCCCTGGATTTGTACTTGACATATGTATCATAAACTGACTCAAGGTTATGCATCTCCAGTTCGAATTTACGGATGCATTCCTCGTTGATCACATCAGGAACGATCTGTTTGAGTTTTTGGAAATTTTTATAATCGGTATGGCAGGCAACCGGGTCAAAATTCTGGGCCAGATTTTGATACAGCGAACAAACCTTGGCAATATCCTTCTCTTCATCCCCGTAACGTGTCTTGTGCATTGTCACCGGCAGTCGGGCATTCCCAAGAGAATCATCTTCGCCCGGCATATCGAAAGGGGTTTCCGGAACCCGGATGCCGAGTTTATTGGCCTGGATCAATAATTTTTTGAAGATATACAAAATGGCCTTGACAAGAAAATCCTGAACCTGGACCATTCCCTGAAAAAATTCCTTGAAATCCTGCAATTCAAGACTGTCAGTTGGATATCTTTTCTTTATAAAGAGAATCAGATACCCGGTTTGACCAAATCCCCTTGCAGTGGCTACAAGTTCCCTGAAATAGAACCATTTTTCGTTTCGTTGCGCACCATGATCATCCAGAAAATCTTCCAACAGACGGGCATTGGCAACGAGCCGGCTCAAAAAGATCCTGTTTGATATTTTTCCCTCGGGATCTTCCCCCTTGCTTATCAGGCACTGACTCAGAAGCCCCTGAGCATATTCTTGAATAACCTCAAGAAACCTAGAGTAAGAGGGAGAACTCAGATCCAATATTTTCTCTTTAAGTGATTTCATGATCCCTTCCTGTTTAAAATTCTATTATACCTATCAATTCTTTTATTGTAAATCAAGTAATGACGGATTCGTAGAAAAGTCAATTCGCTTCAAACAGAGGCCATCATACTTCTTGATTGTTTTTGTCGGACCTTCTTTTATTGGAGGGAAGTTAACAAATGATGGACTCTATAAATTACTTTTTACGAGTGAATCAATGATGTGGATTCAAATATGAAAAGACACCTTTTAAAAGCCTTCTGGAAAGGATGAAAGATATCTTAAAGGCCGCCCTTTGATCGGGCGGCCCTTAAATATTTCTACATATATTTTTTCTTCAAGTGAAGAAAGGGTATCATATTGCCGGCAATCCCCATATTGCTGCTGGAGTCAGTAATTGCGCAAGGGATGTTCCAAAGGTTGTGGTTGGATATGTTCCAATGAATGAAAGGTTGCCCTGGGTAACAAATGGACCGAAATCATTTATGCTTGTTGGTGAAAGTGATGCAAAACCCGAGGCTAAGGTAATGGGATTCGGGAGGCCTGTAATCGAATCAAGCAAATATGATGGGGGCCAAGGATTTAGACCGTAAAATGGGTCGAAATAGGTAATGCCTCCACCCAATATGGAGGGGATATTGTATAGGAGCCATGGGAATTGCATTGCAGGATCCCAGACAAGCCCCGGCTGGACCGGAAGTATGGTGTTATTAGTCAATCCGGTAATCAGTGGTATGGCCAAACCTGTGACAGCATCCACCGGTGAAAGGGCCGGAGACCAGAGCGGCCAAAGCAGGTTATAGGGTGGTAATGCTTGCCAATATTGTGCCTGAGCTGAGGGGGCACTGATTAATATAACTGTTACAAGAAGAATGATTCCAATTATCCCCCAATTGAGCGATCTTTTTTCCCCTAACATCTTAATAACCTCCTAAAATTTCACACTAATACACATCATAAAATTTTTTTGAACGATCGTATGTCTCAAGAGACATATCAGGGATTGCAGTCGGCAAAAATATTTTATTCTTATGAAGTATAAGGATAAGTGAAAAGACCGATTGAGTTAACTATATAATCTGTGATATCACCTCCTCCTATCATTAATATCAAAATAAAAATCCATTTCTTCGCTTATATAGATTTTAACAAGGGAAGGGAAAAATGTAAAGAATAAAAAGAATGCCTTAGTTATTAAATGAATAAAAACAAGATATTCGCAAATGAAAGTTTATGTTTTTTTCATTATATCCGCTTTGTTCAAGACAGAGACTTATGCCCCTCAAAAAGCTGTATAGAAGTATATAAATATTTAAAAGTTTTATTCCTTTGAGTGCTTGACAAAAGGAAGCAGGGTAAATAACATAATGCCTGAAATAAAATCCCCCAATTTTAATTTTGTTTTCATTTCATGGATTATATCCAATAGTGAAGAGAAGCTCTTTTGATCAATTAGCAAAAGATTATGACCATTGGTTTGATTCTCCTGAGTCACGCATCCTGTTTTTAACGGAAACACGTTGCTTGCAGGAACTTGCCGCAGGAAAAGAAGGCCTTTGGCTGGAAGTCGGTGTCGGAACCGGTCGATTCGCTCAAGTCCTGGGAATAGAATTTGGTCTGGATCCTTCCGTGGCTATGCTTGTATTTGCAAAAGAGAGGGGAATCAAGACTGTCTCAGGCAGGGGTGAGGCATTACCATATTCAGATTCCTCCTTTGATGGTGTGCTCATAGTGACTGCATTGTGCTTTTTTTCCGATCCGCTCAGGGTGCTGCAGGAAAGCACTCGTGTGCTCAAAAAATCCGGCTGTTTAATTCTCGGGATGGTTCCCTCTGACAGTGCATGGGGCAGACTCTATCAGCAAAAAGGACGTAACGGACATCCCTTTTATTCGCAGGCCCGATTCTATTCATGCGGACAGATTATCCAATTGGCAGGGGAAAAAGGTTTTTCCCTTGACAAAGCCACCAGCGGTCTTATTTCTGCCCCGGAGGAACCTTTGGATAATATTGTGACGTATGAGGGAATCCTTAAAGAAGCCGGATTCGTCGGAATACGATTTTTAAAGATAGACGCATGTCAATAGGTGATTAACAGCCATTCTTTTTTAGCAGAAACGGATTTTGTTTATGCCTCCTTTCCTTTAATTTTAATCCTTCCATACATTGCATGATGTGTCCGGCCTGAAAAAATAATAATCAATATACCTTTTAGCACAATATACCTTCAGGGACCAATGATGTGGGTGATAAATCATCTTGAACAAAGGTCTTCATTCTGACGAAAAGGATGCAGAGACAGATGATGTGGGCGAAACAAAATTCAATATTGTGACTGTAGACCTGGGAGACCTGAAAGGTGAGTCAGTCTAAGGTCATTTCATTTCCGGTCACTATATTGATTAGAAATAAATTCTAAGAGGGAAGGATATAAGAATTAAAAGGATTTTTAGGATTTTCATTGTGGTATCTGTAAGCATTTCTGTATTACTACACTTCTGTCCGGCATTCGCACAAGAGGCTGGTCATATTGAGCTGAAATGTCTTGCTGAAAGCGAAATCGAAGTGTTCAATGAAAAAGGCGAGAAAGAGATCCTAAGGGTGAAGGCTGCCAAGGTAGTCCCGGGGGATGCGGTGATTTATACCATTTACTGTACCGCCATTGGGCAAGAGCCTGTGAATGATATCGTGATTAACAATCCTGTTCCTGAGCACATGGCTTATGAAGAAGGCAGCGCTTTGGGGGACGGTTCTGAGATCAGCTTTTCCATTGACCAGGGCAAGACATTTGATTCTCCAGAGAATCTCAAGGTGAAGGATGCGGAAGGGAATGAACATCCGGCTATAGCAAAAGAGTATACTCATATACGGTGGATACTCAAACATGATGTTAAGCCAGGGCAAACTGGACAGGTTTGCTTTCGGGCAAGATTGGAATAGAAGGAAATGGGATATAACAATAGAAATCCTTTTTTAGGCATTTTGATATTTTACAAAAGATGAAAAAGGGAGAAAGAGCGTGAAGCCCTGGAATTTGTTTAAAAAGAGGGCAATTTGGGTATTTGCCTTTGTATTGATGATGGGCATGACAAAACCGGTCTGTGCCGGTGGAACCCCTTCCGGGACTCGGATCGGAAACATAGCTACAGTTGATTACAAGGTGAATGACAGCTCTCAATCCTCCATTGAAAGTTCACCTGACGGAAATAGCACACCGGGCATAGATGGAGGAGAAAGCACCACCTTTGTGGTGGATAACAAGGTGAACATGACAGTAGTCACTCAAGATACGGTACCAGTCCTGATCACCCCAGGCGGTATCGGTTATTACTTAACCTTTCTGATAACAAACACCGGTAATACCACTCAGGATTATGCTTTATCCGTAAATCCAGTTATTCAGGGTGGCGAAACAAAGTTTGATGGTCAACTCGATGTCTTCGACATGAATAATGTCAGGATAAGGGTGGATGATGGCGATGGCCAATATAATGATGCGAATGATACGGCCGACTTTATTGACGAATTGGCTGCCGATGCAAATATACTTGTATTTATTGATGCAAATGCGCCACTAACCGCAAAAAATGGTGAATATGCTTCCTATCACCTTATTGCAACTACCCATAATGGGGGTGCATTAGGTCTGGGAGCGCTGACCGAAGAAACTGAAGGTGCTGATAATGCGGATTCTGTAGATATCGTATTTGCTGATGCCAATGGCACCTATGACCGCATGGGGGACGGTCAGTTTTCAGATCAGGGTGATTATAAATGTGTATCATCTGCCCTGACCATTACCAAGACGTTGGAGGTCATATCTGATGCCATAAATGGCACCTTGGCCCCCAAACGGATTCCCGGCGCTGTGATCGAATATGTAATTAATATCAAGAACGCCCCGGGTGCGGCTACGGCAGCCGATATCCAGGTCTCGGAATCTCTTGATTATGAGATTACGGAAGGGGCTATCACATTTGATCCTGATGGTTATGCCGAGGGATACGGGATAGAGTTAACCGATTCGGCAGGCACAATTACATTGACCACTGCAAAAGATGACGAAGAGATATGTGGGGATCAAGGGGATTTTGGGGGTGCCACAGGAGATAATAATACTGTTACTGTAACAGGAATCAGCCTTGATGGTGGACAGTCTGCAATTATCAAATTCAGGGTTATCGTCCGGTAATTAGTTAAACCAGGGCAGAGCGGTTCATTTTCTTTCAATATCTTCTAAGCCTCAGAAGTTGTGCCAATAATTCAGCCTCTTTGGCGGTCAGCGGTTTTTAAATGTCTTTTCGATAGAATATACCAAAGCCAAAAATCGGGTAAATGGGATGGAATATTGCCATAGCCTCGAACATCCTGATGTTGAAGCCTTTTCATGCCGATTATAAATTATCAGGAGCACTTTAACTATGCTGAATGAAAAGGAAAAAATCGATCTTATCACACAGATCAGCTTGGATATCAATCAAGTCAAAGATCTTGACATCCTTCTCGAAAGGATCCTTACCAATATACGCCGATTCTTCAATGCAGATGCAGGCTCCATATATTTAAGGCATGAGGATAAACTGCAATTCAGTTATACACAGAATGATACCCTGCAGAAGAGATTAGGTACTAATAAAAAATTGATTTATAATACCTTTTCTATTCCCATCAACAACCTTTCCATTTCAGGATTTGTGGCAAAGAATCGTCAAATTGTAAACATCCCGGATGTTTATAATATGAGTGGTTCCGAACCCTATATCTTTGATCATAATTTTGATAGGGTTTCGGATTATCAAACCCGTTCCATCCTGGCCGTTCCCATGACCAATCAGCAGGGAAATGTGCTCGGGGTTCTGCAGGTGATCAATGCAAAGGATGAAAAAGGGAATATTATTTCCTTTGCCCCTTCCAATGAATCCATGATCATGCATTTTGCCACCAGTGTGGCCCTGGCACTGGAACGGGCCCAGGTTACCCGTGATCTTATCCTCAGAATGATCAATATGGCGGAACTCAGAGACCCGGATGAAACAGGGGCCCATGTCAATAGAGTAGCCTCGTACTCGGTTGTTCTTTACGAGGGATGGGCCTTAAGAAATTCCGTCCCTCCTGCTGAGGTGGAAAGGGAAAAGGACCTGCTGAGAATGGCTGCCATGTTGCATGATGTGGGTAAGGTGGCGGTAAGCGATATGATATTAAAAAAACCGGGGCGTTTGACAGCGAAAGAATTCGAGGCCATCAAAGGTCACACCTACCTCGGCGCCAGACTCTTCAATGGCATGCGATCCGAGTTTGACGAATTGGCTGCGGAGGTAGCTCTCAACCATCATGAGAGATGGGACGGGAAGGGCTATCCCGGCCATATTGATCCCCTTAAAGGGAAACCGATTCCCGGTTTCGAAGGCCCTAACGGCAGGCCCCTTCCCAAAAGGGGAGAGGAGATTCCGATCTTTGGAAGAATCGTAGCGATTGCAGATGTTTATGATGCCCTTTCTTCACGCAGGGTTTATAAAGAGCCATGGCTTGAAGATCATGTCCTTGAGGAGATACACCGTAATGCCGGCAAACAGTTTGACCCGGAATTGACTGACATATTCTTTTCATCCCTTGATGTTTTAAAATTCTTTACCAATTATTATCCGAACGAAAAAAAGAGAAAGGAAAAGCAGACCCCTGTCTGGAACATTAAAGAGCCTGTGGGATAACTGCATAGGTAAAGGGGGCAATTTCTTCCTGACAGGATCTCATATTTTATCAAGACCACGAGATATTTTTGATGGTGATTTGTTCATAACTCTCGATGTGTCGGATACGCCTTTCCTTGATTTGGAAGTTTTTATCCAGATGATAGGCACGGATGGATAACTCACCATTCTCTAAGATGGACATAATCACGTACCCGTGATGATATTTGTTTCTTTCCCGGGAATAGTTCATGGTTGGAACGGAAATAATACAGGGCTTATCTATAAGGATATCCTGATCAAATTCCAGATCGATTCTCTTCGATGCAATGCCTTCCTTGATCCTCATTTGAAATCTATGCTCATGGGAGGCAAAAACCGGCTTTGTTATCATATCGTAAGTTACACAATAATCATTGTTATATCTATTATTGGAATAATAGGGGCGATATGAACTGGAATGAACGAGATCGAAGTAATCCGTTTCGATCTTGTCAGGGAATTGAAGCAGTTTTTCATAAAGGGGGTATTCCTCCTTTAATGCCTCGAATAATTTTTTGTTGAATTTTGTCATTTGTTCCGAATACCTGTGCTTTGTATCGCAATTCAACAAGTTCCTACAATGATTTCCTTTCAATGCAATGATTTTATTTTCTACGGTAAACCTTAAACATGCAATACAGTCCTTTATGGTGGCATTCGCCCCGAACATGTCCCCGAGATGAAATATGCCTTTCAAGTCAGTGTGCTTTTGTAATATTTCATATAGGGTTTCCTGATAAACATTTAAAAAACCATGATTGTCAGCAATTAGGGCATATTTACCTTTGGGGATGAACATCGTCCATAATAAGGCCTTTTCTTTTAATTTATTTTTGAAGGCAAGATTTTTGATCGATGAGATTAGATCCATTGATGTGATGTCTCCTGAGATTTATCTCTATAACCTGTTGCTTTTTCCCTTTATATTTATATCGGTCTGAGTTGTTTATCACATCAAAAAAATCATTAAAATTAATATATTAAAGGTTGTGGACAGACATATTTACTCCGGTTGACTGGAAGTAAGGATGTGAGCAAACACATTTACTCCGCTTGACGGGAAGGCTTTTTTAATTTTCTAAGGCTTGCTCCGCTCTAAAATATAGTATGCATTCATTTTAGGTTGCAGGAGAAGCTACTATATTGCCCTTTGCAACTACAGAAAAGTCGGCAAAAAGCCTCCATATATCGCTGCGTAAAAATGTCCGCTCACTGAGAAGGGATGGGAAGAGGATATCAATGGTGAAAATTATTGTTTTGTTGGCAAATTTGACCTATCTATATGCTGCGTTAAAATATTTGCTTGAGATGACAAAATTCGAATTGCTGGATTATGTCACCCATGGTCAAAATGACACAAAATGATACTGGATAAAATGATAATGGGCTTGACTTTTTCAAAAATATTATTTATAATAATTTAGATTTTTTATGCATTTTTACTGTATTAAAGAAAGTAAAAGTATTCAAGAACGGTTAACAGTTTTTGTTTTTTTAAATATAGGCTCTGTTTTTAGAAAAATAGCCGCCGCATCTATGTTTCTGCCTAATATATTTAAGCGGCTAGGGGGGGGTGGTCGAAAAACCACCCCTTTTTAATTTTGACTTTGTCTATGGAAGGTCTACAATCTTTTTATTTTTTTCTTTCGTTGAATACTTATCCCTCAGTATTTTCTCAAATAGTCAGAATCAATTTTCTGATGGTACTCTAATCTAAGCAAATCAAAGTATTGAATTAAGTTCTATTGGCATTTGGCCGATAAATAGATTTAGGGAAAGCTGATATCTCCAGATGCTAAAGATTCAGAAAGATAAAATGAGATCTATTTATAATGGCCCTATTGTTTTCTTTGATGTATCTTAGTATTGTAGCGATGTAACAAAGTCGGATTTGCCATTTGGGAAACAGACAATACATTTGAAGGGAAGAGGCCTATGGAGCAGAATGAAACCTTTAAAGATTTGGGAGAATGGTTTACAGCCCTTAAAGGTAATAAAGAAAAAGGGCAAAAAGGCTTTACTCTGGGTGAATTGATCAAGATTCGGAGAAAAAAGCTGGACATGAATCAGAGGCAATTGGCTAAGGCCTCAGGTATTACCCCGGCAACCATTTCCAGATTGGAAAGCGGTCAAGTCAGGGAATTAAAATCAGAGGCATTGAAAAGGCTGGCTGACGCCCTTAATGTAACTGTTGATTATTTAGTTGGAAGAAACATCGATTTAGATCCGAGGATTATTGCACAATTAGATCCCAATATTGAATATATCCTTCGAGTTTATGAAAAACTCCCCTTTCAGAAGAGGGAAGAGCTTAGAGATTTCGTACGATTTCTGGAAGGTCAGAAAGACAATGATTATGAACCCGCGCTTTGAGTCACTTCAATAAATAGCCTGCATTTTACAATCACATCATTCAATAATCTTTACCCCATATTTTTCCCTTCTCATAGACAGGATAGTCCCCAGCAAGAAACGAACTGATTTTTTTACAGGGTTTTAAATTTTGACAAATCCGACTGGTGATATTATTAAAAATATGTGTATTTAATAAGACAGAGAAAGGAGGTGGTATGAAAGATGTTATGGGATCTCTACCAAGACATGAAGCAGATCCAAGAAGAAATCGACGGCCTTTTTGAGTGGCCAGCCGTATTTCCCAGAATGTATTACACCACAAGCACTCAGTCCAAATATCCTCCGATGAACCTCAGGGAGGAAAGCAACAATCTCTTTTTGGATGTGAAAATTCCAGGTTTGGATATTGACAAGATCAAGATCAGTATCAAGGATAATACCCTCAGTATCCGTGGAGAGAAACCTTCACCTGAAGCTGTGAATCCAGAGGATTATCACAGGAGGGAGAGGGCTACCGGTAATTTTATAAGGGCTGTGGAGCTTCCGATGCATGTCGATGCGGATAAGGTAAAGGCGGACTATGAGAATGGCATCATGACCATAACGCTTCCAAAAGCAGAGTCTGCCAAACCCAAAAAGATTGAGGTCAATGTGAAGTAAGTTTACAATTTCATATAAAATTGGAAGGAGGTGAGACAGATGGCAAAACTTCCTGTGAATGTGAAACCCGATGAAACGAAAAGAAAATTGCCGGAAAGTACCATGGAACAGCGACCCATATCTCCGGCAGTGGATATATTCAAAGACAGGGACCGATTGGTCATACTGATTGATATGCCGGGTGTACCCAAGGATGGGATCAAGGTTGGCATTGATAATGGGATCATTACCATATCAGGTCAGGCAAATATCCCCCAAGCAGGGGATACCAGATACTGGGAGTTCAGCCCGTGCCATTATCAGCGTTCTTTCGAACTAAGCCCTGACTTGGATCAGGAGAAGATCGAAGCCGATTATAAGCAAGGTGTGCTGACCATTTATATGCCGAAGATGGAAAAGGCAAAACCCAAAGAGGTCAAGGTTAATGTCAAATAATCTTGATCGGGGGATTTTTTAAGAAAGGAGGATGAGGATTTATGGCTTTGATTCCTTGGAGAGAAAAACATCCCTTGGCTGAGCTCAGGGATGAGATAGACAATATATTTAACAATTTTTTTGGTCGCGGTAAAGACACCGACCTTGAGCGATGGGAAGGAATGGGGTTCAGGTCCCCTGCAGTGGACATGGAAGAAACAGATAAGGATATCATCATCAAGGCAGAGATGCCGGGACTTGATCCGAAAGATTTTCAGATTTCCCTGACCGAAAATACCCTGACAATCAAAGGAGAGAAAAGGGAGGAGAAGGAAGAAAAGAAAAGGAACTTCCATATGGTTGAGCGCCGTTACGGTTCCTTCTACCGCTCCAT
>JBLIRM010000106.1:0-11704 GCA_049472295.1 bacterium
CTTACCAGATTGAATTCTTAATCCTGAAATGTCTACTCCCATTTTTTGAGATAATCCAGTTGCTTGTCAGGATACCTGGTCTCGCTTATACAGTCAGGGCAGATCTTTCTCATTAATCTCTGCGCAATAATCAAGTCTACTGAAGACACCACCAGAAAAGGTTCTATACCCATCTCCAGCAATCTTGTTATTGTCTCGATTGCACTATTTGTGTGCAAAGTGCTTAAAACAAGATGGCCGGTAAGCGATGCTTTCACGGCAATCTCTGCTGTTTCCAAATCACGCATTTCACCTACCATTATGATGTCGGGATCCTGCCTTAAAAATGACCGCAAGGCCGTGGCAAAATCCAATCCGATCTTGGTATTCATCTGAAACTGATTGATGCCCGGAATATTATATTCTATCGGATCTTCAGCAGTGCTTATGTTTCTTGTGCCATCATTCAGTTTTTGAAGGACCGAATAGAGGGTGGTCGTCTTTCCGCTACCCGTCGGGCCGGTGACCAGGATCATCCCCTTGGATTTATACATGGCAGCCATTAAGGACATCCGGTCTGTCTTTCGCATACCTAGTTTGGATATATCAATCTCCAGATTCGATTTATCCAGAAGACGTAGCACCACAGTCTCCCCAAAGGCCCCAGGGAATGTGGACAGACGGAAATCAACACATTTCCCGTCCGTTTTTATCTTGAATCTTCCGTCCTGGGGAAGCCGCTTCTCTGAGATATTCAAATGTGACATGATCTTTAAACGGGAGGTAATACCGTTTTTGTACTTATTGGGAGGATTCATCATTTGAACGAGTGTGCCATCCACCCTGAACCGGACCCGTAACTCATCTTCATATGGCTCAATGTGGATATCACTGGCCCGCTTACTCATGGCCTCTTTCAATATGACATTCACCAATTTGACCACCGGTCCCTGGACACCCTCAATCTCGTCCACAAAGGAAGGTTTTTCTTCCTTCTCTTCGACATATTCTACTTCAGCCTCTTCCTGACGAATTTCCTGGATGGCCTGATCAAACTCTGCGCCATATATGGTGGTATGATAATATCTTTCAATGGCATTAATAAGGTAGTATTCAGCCCCGGCAAAAGGGATGACCGAATAGCCCGATATAAATTCGAGGTCATTTATGCTCTCGATATCTTTGGGGTTCTGCATGGCGGTAAATAGCCTATGATCATCTAACTTAAAAGGTATGGAAATGTATCGTTTGGCATATTTCACAGGTATTGTGCTGATGATATTATCAGGGATATGGCTGACATCGGAAATATTGATCATGGAGAAACCTCTGTATTGATCTGCAAGATAATGGGTGAGCACATGTTCATTGGTATAATTGAGTGCTGCAAAGGTATATTGCATGCTCCTCCCACTCCCTTTTCTTGTGGAGAGAACCTCCTGTAATTGAGGTTTGGTCACTCTCTGGTCAGTATAAAGCCTGTGGCCCAGTGTTTCATCCACAAAATAACTTTGGTTGGAATCTTGTGACTCGCATACCTTCAATAAATTATCCGAAAGGGAAAGATATGCATCCGCATGATCCTCCTTTTTCAATTTATTTACAAACAAACCGCATAATTGTTGAAAATTGTCTTTTAGACTATCAAATTCATTCAGGGCAGAGATGATGCCGTTGAAGCTTTCCGCTACATTTTTCCGAATCTCATAGGATTTATCATCCAGCCTCTGGGAGAATTGGCCGATAAGTGCCTTGGCCTCACCGGATCTTCCTGCGGACAATAATTCAGTGATTCTCTCTTGGGTTTCGTCTGTCTCCCGATTATATAAATCCGCATCCTTGATTTCAGATCCTGTGATCTCCTTTATTTTGATCTCATCCGATAATTCTATCCAATGATCCTTAAAAAAATCATGGTCTATTTTAGAAAAATCCTCCCCTTTCCCGTTTTCATCAAACTCCCTTTTAAAATAATGCCTTGCCTTTTTTTTTGCATCTTCTTCCGGGAGAAACTTTTCGAGCATATTTAGATCATGTTTTCCCTCTTTGATATAAGCCTCTAAGTATATCTCTGCAATGGTATCATAATAAATATCCTCTGAAAGGCAATCAATGATTTCATCCTTATCCATTTCAACATCATTGATATCCGGTGAGATACGGATCAAAATGTCTTTGTCAAATGTTGATAAGATATCGCTGAAGGTATCTTTGAATTCCTCTGAATCCTGGGCCCTATTCACAATACATTTTGCAACTCTTTTGATCGCCTTATGGATTGTCTTTGTCTGCTCCTTGACATTGTCGGGGAATTCACCATCATCCGCTTCGGCTGCAATTCGGATCATATCGGAGATCCGTTCCGGAGAACTTTCTAAGAGATTTAAAAGATCCTCTTGCTGGTAATCCATAGTTGCACTATTATCTGTAACGTAATCGAAAATCTCCATATTCTCATGATTCTCATGCCTGGATGTGTCTTCAGTGACCTGTTCATATCTGATCTCATTGACTTTGATATTTGATATCCCCTTTTTCTGAAGGATACTTGAAACACCCCCCTCTCTCTTTAAACGATCAGGCGGTTCAGAAATTATCATTAAAAAGTTCTGTAAATCTGATTCAGACAACCCTTTGGAAAAGGTGATACTTGCCACATTCCTTCTAGTAAGGTCTTGGATAAACTTGGAAGAGAAATCAAATGTATTTTTAATGGGTATATCCTCAACCAAGATCGTATCATCCACAATGCTTGTGGTGATCATATTTTGGGTCTCGAGAAGGTGTGAAATAATTTGGTAGGTTTTTTGGATGGGTTTAATCGAAGCGGGATGATCCAGTGGATATGAAGTGACCCCCTTCAAACTGAGGTAGAGATGTTTTACTGTATCTAAAAACACATCCTGATGGATGCCCTGCTGAGACATAACTGCACCTCGGCAAATCTAGAAATACATAAACATCCCCCCCCTAACTAATTTATTTATGTTGGTTAAAAAATAATTATTTTTCAGCCCTTAACAGACTGGTCAAATCGTAATCCAGGTTCATTGCATCTGTATGAATTGATAAATCTGTATTCTATAATGAATAAAAGTGTGCTGAAACAAAAGATGAGATGATTTGATTGATATTGAAAGATAGAATACTTCCCTGTATTTTTGGCTATGATTATATAGTATAACTAATCATATGGTTGCTTGTCAACAAAATCTATGAGATCTGGCAATACCAACATACGAAAGGTTCAAAATGGGAATGAATGGATGACACTTTCCGTGCTTAGATGGCAACCCTCATGAGTTCATCAATGGTGGTAATGCCCTCCAATACCTTGGAGATCCCGACGTTCTGAAGGGTTTTGACGCCCATTTTTTCAGCCCTCTCCTGGATTTTAAGTGAGGACTCCCTGTTGATAATCATCTCCCGGATCTCATGGTACATGGGCAACACCTCATAGATAGCAAACCTTCCCTTGTAGCCTGTATGATTACATTTAGCACAACCCTTTCCTGCATAGAATTTGGTTGTATCCACTTTCAGCCCCATTTTTTTGAGATATTCCAGGTGCATTTCCGGAGGGGAGGCCCTTTTTTTACAGGCAGGACAGATCTTCCTCATCAGCCTCTGCGCAATAATCAAATCCACAGATGTGGCCACGAGAAAGGGTTCTATCCCCATCTCCAACAACCGGGTAATGGTCTCAAACGAACTGTTCGTGTGCAGGGTGCTCAAAACCAGATGCCCGGTCAATGCCGCTTTCACGGCGATCTCTGCGGTCTCCAGATCCCGCATCTCACCCACCATGATGATATCGGGGTCCTGCCTCAGGAAGGAACGCAGGGCCATGGCAAAATTCAATCCGATCCTGGGATTCATCTGAAACTGGTTTATGCCCTGGATGTTATACTCCACAGGATCTTCAGCCGTATTAATATTTCTGCTTCCGTCATTCAGTTTCTGAAGCATCGAATATAGGCTGGTCGTCTTTCCACTACCAGTGGGACCGGTTACCAGGATCATCCCCTTGGATTTATACATGGCACCCGTCAATGAATTGATATCCTCTTTTTCCATACCCAGTTTGGAGATATCTATCTCGAGATTCGATTTATCCAGAAGACGAAGTACCACAGTCTCTCCGTAAGTCCCAGGAAAAGTAGATACACGGAAATCGACGCATTTCCCATCTGTTTTTATCTTGAATCTTCCGTCCTGGGGAAGCCGCTTCTCAGAGATATTCAATCGCGACATGATCTTTAAACGGGAGGCAATGCCGTTTTTGTATTTATAGGGAGGGGTCATCATCTGCGTGAGTGTGCCATCCACCCTGAACCGGACCCTTAATTCATTCTCATAGGGCTCGATATGGATGTCACTGGCCCCCTTACTCACAGACTCCTTTAATATGACATTGACCAATTTAACGATCGGGCCCTGAACCCCCTCAAACTCATCAAGGGTAGCGGTTCTTTCCTCTTCTTTCTCTTCGATATATTCCAGTCCCTCATCTTCTTGTCTTATCTCCTCGATCACCTGCTCAACTACAACGTTTGAGGATACCTCGAGGTTATAAAATCTCTCTATGGCATTCATGAGATGAAATTCTGCTGCAGCAAAAGGCACGATAGAATATCCGGAAATGAACTCCAGGTCGCTTATTTTCTCCATATCCCGGGGGTTTTCCAGGGCAGTAAAAAGCCTCTGGTCATCCAGTTTAAATGGAAGGGAATAATAGCGTTTTGCATATTTTACCGGTATGGTCTCTAAAATATTATTGGGGATCCCCTTCAATTCAGAGACGTTTAACATGGAAAAACCCTTGAATTGATCAGCCAAATAATGCAAGAGCGTATTTTCATTGGTATAGTTGAGCGCAGCGACATTATACTGCATGCTCTTTTTGTTTGCCTTTCTCGTTGTAAGCACCTGCTGTAACTGCGTTTTTGTGATCTTCTCTTCTGAATAAAGCCTGTGTCCCAGGGTTTCATCCACGAAATACTTTTCCTTTTTCTGCTGTGTGGTGCAAACCGCTTGATAGGTCTCTGTGATGGCCAGGTATGAATCGATATGATCCTCGTGCTTTAACCTTTCGGTCAACTTGTTTAGATAGGTATTGGACAGATGCCGAAAATCTTCTTTTAACTGATCGAACTCATCCAGACCGGATAGGATGGAATGAAAACCTTCCGCCACACTTTTTCGAATCTGCCAGGATTTGTCATCCAATCTTTGTGAATAGTGATCTAAGATCGACTTGGCTTCAGAGGTCTTTCCGCTGGCCAGAAGCTCCGTGATCTTTTCCTTGATCTCTTCGGAGTGCCGGGTTAAATAATCGGTTTCCGGATCTGATGTGTCCTCGATCTCATTGGATTCACCCTCAACCTCCCTGATGCTGATTTCTTCAGATCCCTCCAAAGTCAAATCCGTTGGGCCGTCAATGAAGGGCTCATTCGTCTGATGGTGGTATATCCTGGGATCGAATTCCGTTCCGTCATATGCCTCAGGTTCTCCTTCGATATATGGATTCCCATTCTTTCCTGTCCGCCCGGTTGGGATCTCATCCGCTCTGCCGTATCCCTCCGGATTCCTTTCGATATTTGGATTCCCATTTTTTCCTGTCCGCCCGGCTGGGATCTCATCCGCTCTGCCGTATCCCCCCGGATTCCTTTCGATATATGGATTCCCATTTTTTCCTGTCCGCCCGGTTGGGATCTCATCCGCTCTGCTGTATCCTTCTAATTTTCTTTCAATTAATGGGTTCGCATTTTCTCTTTTTTGTTCGGCTGGGATCTCATCCGCTCTGCCGTATCCCTCCAATTTTCTTTTGATATATAATTTCGATTTCATCAATTGTTCATCAGTCAAAATATCATCCGGTCTGCCATATTCTTTTAACTTTTTTTCGATGTAAGGAGTTGCTTTTTTTCTCTGTTCTTCAGTCGGCAGAAATCTTCTGAGGTAATCCTTATTATATTTCCCGATCTGTAATGAATTGAGTACATAGTTTTCGGCCACTGTGCTGTAGAAATACTCATTAATCAAACTCTCAACCATCTCCGTCTTTTTCCCTTTGAGCTCGGCTTCATACTCAGACATTTGAGCCAGTTCTTTTTTATCAAGTTTGGCAAGTATTGAAGCCATACTATTTCTGAAGGCATCGAAATCCGAACCCTTATCAATGAGTTGTATCACAGTCTGATCGATCTCTTCACTCTTCTGAAGAACTGGATCATAAGGATTTGAGTCCAAACGGGCGTTCCCATCCAAAATATCGTTGGCATACGCAGCATTTGACTCCAATTGATCCAAAAAGGGATCCTGTGCCCTGTCCAGATCCACTTCATTCACTACAGGATAATCCATCGTTTCCAGGTCCTGTTTTTTCACCAAATCATCGCTAACCTGAACATATTTGATCTCATCGACCTTGATGCTTGATATCCCTTTCTTTTTGAGGGCATTCCCTATACCACCACCCTCTGTCACATTATCAGGTTGTTTGGAAATCATCATCAAAAAGTGTTTTAAATCCGATTGAGTCAATGCTCTGGAAAAGCTGAAACTCGCAATTTTCCTGTTGGTCAGGTCTCCGATCAACTTGGAGGAAAAATCATACTTACTGTTAATGGGGATATCCTCTACCAATAATGTATTATTAACCACACTTGTGGTGAGCTTGTCATGTGTTTTGAGGAGTTTTTTGACCATCTGGTAGGTCTTTTTGATTGGTTCGATTGAGGCTGGATGATCCGCAGGATATGAACCGATGCCTTTCAGGCTATGATAAAGCTCCTTTATCGTATTCTGAAATAAATCCTTCTGATTGATCTTCTGTGGCATATAATTTACCTCAGCATGATGACATCGGTTCTAAGTTTTGATTCACATTGCATTCACCTCCTCTCACCATCTTCCATGACACACAAGAACCTGAAGCACTGCAAAGACTCAGGAAACTTCTGGTTAGAATCATCCAATTCTTCTTTTCAGAGACCTTTTTCTCCGTATTAACAATCTATGGAAGAAAAGCCCTTTTGTAGGATCAGCACCCTCTCCAAAGAGAATTTTTCCGGAGCCACCCTTGATATCTTTGACCGGTGCGAGATCCTCTAAAAGGATGACCCCTCTTCTTTTAGATCTTTTGATTTCCTTGTTTTTCATAAAATCACGTGCCTGAGATATTATCTGTTTATAAAAGCTGTTGACACGATCATCTATGCAAGGTATATGCCAAAAACTACAAGCAACTAAATGCTTGATTTATTTGGGTTTATTTTTTGTGTGCACCTTTTTTGGACTCGGGATGGTACGATTATGAGCAAAATAGCCATATTTCTAAACAAATCATCCTGAAAAGAACTGAGACAGCTTCCGATCCAGAGTTGCACGGGAAATCCCCAATATTCTGGCGGATTGCCTTTTGTTTCCCTGCATTTTTTCCAGTACCCTCCGGATATGCCGTTGTTCCATGGATTCCAGGGACATATCCTGATGATTCTCATTGCAGGTTTCTTGATCCCTTGTATCCGATGGATACTCCAATTGATCGATCAAGATGGCGTCACCCTCGATAATGCTCCCTTTGCTTATGGCGACAGCGGCATTGATGACCCGGTTCAATTCCCTGAGATTGCCGGGCCAGTGATATGAAAAAAGACGTTTTGCAGCCTTATGGTCAAATCCTATGATGGATCTCTCCTGTTTCTGGTTTGCCAATCCAATCTCTGTAGCGATCAAGAATTTCAGGTCGTTAGGGCGGTCCCTCAGGGCTGGGATACAAATCTTGATGCCACACAGACGATAGAAGAGATCCCTTCTGAATTGATCCAATTCTATAAAACGGTTCAACGGCAAATGGGTTGCAGAAATCAACCTCACATCCGCGATTTGAATCCTTTCCGAACCAAGCCTCTCAAACTCACCGTATTCCAGAGCCCTAAGGATTTTGGATTGCGCCAGAGGACTCATGTCAGCAATCTCATCAATAAAGAGAGTCCCTTTATCTGCCAGCTCGAATTTCCCTTTCACACCTTTTTCTGCACCTGTAAAGGCGCCTCTTTCATGTCCGAAAAGCTGACTGTCCAGAAGTGTGTCACTGAGGGCGGCAGCATTAAAAGAGATAAAAGGCCCTTTGGCCCTTTTGGAGGAGTTGTGAATCGCCCGGGCCAGCAAGGTCTTGCCGGTACCCGTTTCTCCTTGAATAAGGATGGGCAGATCCGTTTCCGAGGCAATCTTTGCCAGTTCAAGGCACCTCTGCATTGCCAGGTCATTGGACTCAAAATCATCAAGTGTACACCCACTCAGGATGGATTGCTGATCGATATCTTTCTCTATCTTCATCGGATGATGGCACCTTTGCGATTTATATCATCATTTTTTTTATAATGAGTTACACATCCAATCATCGGGAAGAGAGGGTCGTGTGAAAAGGGATCAGGAAGATGGCAGGTCTGATGGCTCATTTCTGTAAAGCATAAGATGCACATGCAGTTTCTTCCTTGATCTTCTTTTTGGGCTTAGGATCTGACAATTTGGATTCCGCATGATAGAGATAATAATAGATGCCCTGGAGTCTCATCAATTCATCATGGGTCCCCTGCTCAGCGAGTTTTCCCTTCTCGATCACGATAATGATATCCGCATCTCTTATTCTCTCCAATTGATTATCCACAATAAAACTGGTATGACCCTTCAGCAGGCCGTGCATGTTCTTCCAGAGCAGTCTTTCGGAATCCTTATCCAGAAAAGCAGTGGCATTATCGAAGATAAAAATGGAAGGCCTTTGATAGATGGCCCTGGCTATGGCTATGCGTTGTATCTGACTCGCGGAAAGCATGATACCTGTATCACCAACTTTGGTATCATATCCCAGGGGTAATTTTTCTATGAACATATGGGCATTACTTAAACGGGAGGCCCATAATACTTGATCCATATCGGGTTCCTTTTCGCCAAGGGCGATATTGCCGGCAATGGTACCGTCAAAAATATGATTTTCCTGGAGCACCAGGGCAAAATGCCTCCGCAGGTTTTTGTGATTGATGGTTTTCAGGTCCACATGGTCGTAAAGTATTGTACCTTCCGTGGGTTCCAGAAGACCGGAAAGGCATTTGATTAAAGTGGTTTTTCCCGAACCGTTCCGGCCCACGATGGCCACTTTCTTGCCGGAAGGGATCTCAAAGCTGATGTCCTCGAGTATTAAGGATGAATCCGGCCCGCCGTATCTAAAACCCACATGCTGAAAACGAATCTTTCCTTCAAGGGTCCTGACAGGGAGAAGCTGGGAATGATCACTCCCCTGCTCAGGCTCCTGTTCGAAGATATCGATCAAGCGGTCTGAAAGGCCGGTCACGGACTGCATATCCCGCCATACGGAAAGCAGGATGCTGAAGGCTTCATTGGCAAGGACGACCAATAAGCTGAAAGCAACTAATCCCCCGACACTCAAACGACCATTGATCACCTGGTAGGCGCCTATCCACACAAAAAAGGCCATGGAAAAAAAGGTCACAATTTGAATAAGACCATCAAAACACATGATATTGTAGTTTGTTTTCACCAGGGGCTGGGATATGTTCTGAAATTTGTTGAATATCTTTTTTCTGAATACACCCTCTGCACCGATGACCTTTATTGTCTCGATACCCTTGATGATATTCAGTTGGTTCGAGTGATATTTTCTGAAAAATTCTTCCAGGATATCAAAACTGAGTTTCAACTTGCGTGAAAAAAATCGTATCATCACGGCATATATTGGAGCAGTGAGCAGAAAGAGCAATCCCAGTAACGGACTGTAAAAAAACATGATGATAATGGACAGGGATAACTGAAACACGCCACTCAGAATTCCGAACCCATCCCTGAACAGGGTATCCAGAAGCGGCCTCAGCCCTTCAATCCGCTGCCGTAAATCCAGCCTGTGTCTGCGGTTAAAATAATCCATGGGCAGATCCAGAATCTTGCGGGTCAATAAATCCATTGCGGATATATCCATATGCACCGCAGCAAAACTCAGCAGATATCGTTGAACAGCCACGATAAAAAACATGAGAAATAAAACCGCCATCATGGAAAGGGCAAATACAGTGAGCAATCCGGTATCCTTCCCTACAAACATCCAGTCCACGATCTTTTGGATAAATACCGGCAAGGACATCTGTAATACTGCCAGTGCAAAGGTAAGGCCGAAGATCTTTACCATCATTGACTTGAATGGACGAAAGAATGGCCACAGCCAGTGCAAAAAGGATTTCCCCTCAGGCAGATTCTCAGGTCTCTGGGTATAGTCAAAAAGGGCTGCATACCCTGTCCATTTCTTCTCGAATTCATCCAAGCTGATCCGCTTGAGGCCAACAGCCGGATCCGCAATGCTCACGAATTTCTTCTCCACATCATAAAGGACCACCCAATGATCTTCCTGCCAGTGAACTATTGCAGGCAAAGGCATTTGGGCCAGGTTCCGCTTAGAGGTCTTAATGGATCTAGCCTCCAGCCCCAACTGCCTTGCCGCTCCGCACAGAGCATTCAAACTTGCCCCTTCAATACCGGTATAGACCAGTTGACGGATATGGCTTAAACTAACGTAATGTCCAAAGAAACGACACACCATGGCAAGGCTTGCGGCCCCGCAATCAGATTCGTCTCCCTGCCAGACATAGGGAAAACTTCTAATCCGCCTTTTTGATTTTTTAACAAAATGCCCTTCGGTTGAAGCAAATGGACCAAGGCGTGCGCTCAAGGATGTGCCTGAATACTCCTCGTCCTGCTCCTCATCTTCATTGCTGGTGTCATCGGTATCCTTTACCTCATCCCGAAAAAGGACTTCATTAAAATCCAATGGTGCTGTTGGTATCCGCCGGTAGTCATACTCGGATATCTTATCCTCGATCTGGGCTATGAATTCCGGGTAATTATCGATCATCATTTGAAAGCTCTCGCGTCTGAGCATTAGTAACCTGCACGATGTAAGGGCCTGAACCGATGCGGATCGTTCAATACCCTTCAACATGGATAACTCGCCAAAAAAATCTCCCTTCCTGAGATAAGCCCTGTACGTCCGTTGACCATTTTCTTCAGTAAAAACCCTTAAGCGTCCATCCTCAATAATATACATGGGGCCGGGATCATCTCCCTGCATGATGACCATTTCTTCAGCATTCAGGGATATCTCCTTTGCCTCGGAGAGCATGGTTTTTAAGGCTGAAATGGGCAAACGGCAAAATGGTGTATATTCCAGAAAAAAATTATGCAAATTCCGGTATTTGATCTGGAGTTCAAAATATTCCCTGATTTCGGGGTTGGTTTGTAAAAGTGCCTGAAATATGGAAGAGTCCAGTCTGTAGGCCAGCACATCACTGCTGGCACGAACTGTGGCTGTTCTTTTCTTTTCTGTTTGAGAAAGCAGGCCCATCTCTCCGAATGTATCTCCCGGACGAAGCAGATATAGCGATATCTCATTTCCGTTGATGTCCGTCTTGATGACACGAGCCCTTCCTGAGGCTAAGACATAAAAGGCATCCGCCGGTTCTCCCTCCTGAACGATAGCCTTTCCAAATGAATATGGCACCGGCACAAAACTGTTAAGCACCACCTCTTTCACATCTTGGGGCAATAAAGCAAAAATCGGCAGATTATGAAGCACAGAGCAGGTGTTTTCCATAAAAATTACTCCTTATAAATACTGGCTTCCCAGCGAATCCTATTTTGTATTTCATGATCAATC
>JBLIRM010000107.1:0-11692 GCA_049472295.1 bacterium
GATGAGCAATCACTTCCCGGCCGTGCGTCAGATCCAGGTGGCCATGCAGGGGGTGTATTCCATGGAGCAGAAGAGTGCGGGAGATGTGAAGATTTTTTAGATATATAACACAACAATCCATTCATCAAAAGGGAGGGAGATATTATGAAAAAGTGGTCATGTTTTTTACTTGTTGTTTTATTTGTTGTATTTGCAGTTATGGCACCGCAGGCAGCAGCGGACAGCGGACCAAACGGAGGCATCCTGAGTTACGGTGAATACGGCAGACCTGCGATCCTGGACCCCATTACCAGCAATGATATGATCTCCTTGCGGATTACCGAGCTTATCTTCAACGGCCTGGTGGGCATTGACGAAAAGCAGGAAATCGTGCCCGAACTGGCGGAACGCTGGGAGATATCCGAGGACGGCCGCAACTACACCTTTTACCTGAGGAAGGATGTCAGGTGGCACCCCAGGGAAGGGGAGGAACCGAAATTATTGACTGCCGATGACGTGGTATTTACCTATCAGATCATGATGCATCCCAAGACCATCTCTTCTCTCAAGGTCCGGTATGAGTTTATCAAGAGTGCCACCAAAATCGATGACTCCACGGTGCAGTTCGAGCTCAAAAGACCTATTCTGAATGCACTGGCCAAGTTCAGCTTCAAGATCATTCCGAAACACGGGCCCAGCAATTCCGAATACCTCACCAGAGAGGACCCCTTTGTGCACAGGCCGATCGGGACCGGGCCCTATATGCTTCAAGATATTACCACGGACCACGAAATCGTGCTGAAGGCCAATGAGAATTATTTCAAAGGCCGCCCCAATATCGACAGGTTCGTGGCCAAACCTTTTGCCGACCAGAACATCATGGGCCAGGCACTGATGTTCAACGCCATTGACATGATTGTTTTGGTGAATCCCAGGGATATACCGGAAATACAGGGTGATAAGAATTTTGTCTTGCAGCCCTATAATGCCCTATCTTATTCCTTCTTTGGCTACAATTTGAGAAATCCGCTTCTTACAGACAAGCGCGTGAGAAAGGCATTTACTTACGCAGTGAACAGACAGGAGATGCTGGATTCATTTTTCAACAGCCAGGGGACCATTATCTCCGGGCCGTTTGCACCCGGAAGCTGGGCCTATAACCTGGATGTCCAGCCACTTCCCTATAATCCTCAAAAGGCCGTTGAACTCCTGAAAGAGGCCGGATTTGTGGAAAGTGCCAATGGGATTATGGAAAAGGATGGGGAGGAACTCTCCCTGACCTTGAAGGTGCCCATTGAAAAGGAGAGCGAGGCCGTCAAACGCGTTGTGCTGGCATTCAAGAATTATCTTCAGAAGATCGGCGTGCATGTCAAGGTGGAGTTCAAGGAATGGTTGTCCTGGAAAGAGGATGTCTTCCAGAACAATGATTTTGATATCATATTCGCTTCATGGGTGTTCGATGATTCCGCGGATATATCATCCCTTTTCCATTCGGCAGAGATCGGCCCCTGGAAGAACAACTTCGGTGGCTACTCCAATCCGGAGGTGGACAGCCTGATCGTGGAGAGCAAACTGACTCTGGATCACGAAAAGCGAAGGACCATCAATCGAAAGCTTCATGCGATCCTCGGGGAGGAGAATCCCTACACCTTCCTCTGGACCCTGACGAATTACGCTGCATTCAATAAAAAATTGAGACGCGTGGCCATTCATCCTTACAAATTCTTCTCTTTTGCGGATGATTGGTTCGTTGCCCAGAAATAGATTTAAATGAAGCTTTCTGCCATTAAACCGGTTGCAGGGCTGCTGCTCAAAGAGCTGCTGATTACGCTGCTCCTGCTTCTGGGGGTAAGCTTTACTGTATTCATGATCATCTACCTGTCGCCGGGTGATCCCTTCAGCCTCTTGCTTCAGGGGCAGACGGCTTCAGCCGGCGCGGCAGCAGGTGTATGTGAGGCCCTGGGTATGCCAATGGCATGGTATACCCAGTATCTTTCTTGGGTGGGAAATATGATCCGCGGGAATTTCGGGACCTCCATCCGCACCGGCCTGCCGGTCCTGAAGGAAGTGATCCGCACAGGGATCAACACCCTTTATCTCACTGTTGGCTCCATGATCGTGACACTCCTCATCGCCGTGCCCATCGCCCTTTTTTCCGCAAGGCACGGGATGAATATCCCCAACTGGACCATGACCATATTTGCCTATGTGGTCTCCGCCCTTCCGGTCTTCTGGCTGGGTTATCTGGTGATATATATCTTCATGCACAAGTTCGGGCTCTTTCCGATTGCCTTCGGTTTCTCCAGGACCCAGAGGCTGAACTGGCTCTATTTCCTGCTCCCGGTGTTTGTGCTCGGGATCGGCAACGGGACCATGAGCGAGATCGTTCGCTACCTGCGGGAAGAGATCAGCAGGGTGTTTTCCGAGGAGTATATCCGAACGGCCATGGCAAAGGGAGCGTCCGTATGGAAGCATGCCTTCAAGGAAGGCTTCCTGATCCCCATCACTGAGATCATGGCATCCAAGATCCCCTTTATCCTCGGCGGAGCCGTGGTTGTTGAGCAGGTCTTCAACTGGCCCGGCATGGGGAGGATGGCATGGCAGGCCGCACAGGACCGGGATTTTCCACTGATCATGGGGATTACCATTGTCGCTGCCCTTTTTGTACGGTCCGGGAGCCTGCTTCAAAAAACCGTATATATCCTGGTCAATCCAAGGGCATCTCAGGAGTAATAGATTGATAAAGGTTATGAAAAGATATTCTCAGGTGTCCACCCAAATCGGTGAGATGTCGCACCTTCCTTTCTGGAAAAGGGCGGAGAAGAAGGATCTCATCTATGTCAGCTACGGCCTCTTTATCGCATTTGCGGTGCTGGTATCTTACATCCTGGGGGCATTCAATCTTTTGCCCCACAATCCCCAGGAAATGGATTTCAGCCTCCTGCTGGCCTCTCCGGGTACAGGCGGTCACCTGCTGGGAACGGATTTTATGGGCCGGGATATCCTGGCGCGGCTGATCGTGGGGATCCAGGCCTATTTTCTGCCCGGCCTGATCGCCATTGCCATTGCCCTCTTGCTGGGGGCCCTTTTCGGCGTGCTGGCCGGGTACTGGGGAGGGCACTGGGACACCGGGATCACGTATTTCTCCAACCTGGTGGATTCATTTCCCCGCCTGGTGCTGATCCTGCTCATGATCGCGGCATTCAAGCCGGATATCTATTACATCATGATCATAGTCGGCTTTCTGAATGTCCCGGTTGTGGTCTCCCTCATCAAGGGGAAGATCCAGTTTCTGAAACAGAAGAATTTCATCGAGGCAGCCACTGCCCTGGGACTCAAGAACAGGATCATCATCCTCAAGCACATTCTGTGGCATAACTGCCGGTCCCTGCTCATCATCCAGGCCACCCTGGGGATGGCGGAGGTCATTCTCATAGAGACCAGCCTCAGTTATCTCGGATTCGGCGTGCAGGAACCCATCCCCTCCTGGGGGAATATGGTCCAGTCCGGGGCCAACTATTTTATGAAGGGCAATTTCTGGCCTTCCACTGCCCCCGCCCTGGCCATCCTCTTCACCATACTGGGTTTTCACCTGCTCGGAGACGGCCTGAACAATATTCTGGAAGGGAAGAGCGGACAATGAGTCAAATGCCGGTTTTGACCATAGAAGACCTGCGCACCTATTTCTATTCCAGGAGCAAGCAGGCATTCGTCCGGTCCGTGGATGGCGTATCCCTCCAAATCAACAAAGGCGAGACGCTGGGCATTGTGGGAGAAAGCGGGAGCGGGAAGAGCATGACCTCCCTCTCGGTAATGGGTCTGGTTGATGCGGAGCCGGGTGTGATCAGCGGCAAGGTATCCTTCAAGCTGAACGGCACCCGGAAGGACCTGCTTCAGGGGCTGGATAGATATGTCAAACTGAATATAAAAGACGGCAGGATCATGGAGGTTGCCAAGAATTCCCCTGGCTGGAGGAGGCACATTGATCGCATGATGCACGGGGTGCGGGGAAAAGAAATAGCCATGATATTCCAGAACCCCAAGGCATCGCTGAATCCCTTCATCACCATCGGGAAGCAGATCACGGAGTCCGTCATGCTGAATACGGGAATCAAGGACCCCAGGGAAGCCAGGGAAAGGGCGCTGTACTGGCTGGATCAGGTCAAAATCGACTCCCCTCATCTGCGCTTCAATACCTATCCCTATGGCCTTTCGGGTGGCATGTGCCAGAGGGCCATGATTGCCATGGCACTTTCCTCTGAACCCACGCTTCTGATTGCGGATGAGCCCACAACCGGGCTGGATGCCACCATCCAGTCCAGGATCGTGGATCTCCTGGCTGAGCTGAAATCCCGATTGGGGACCACTACCATGCTCATCAGCCACGACATCAATGTGATCACCCGGCTTTCGGACAATGTGGCCGTGATGTACGGGGGCACAGTGATGGAATACGGTCCTGCGAAGGATATCCTCTCCCCGAAATCCAAATCCAAGCATCCCTATACCGCGGCCCTGCTTGCATCCATACCCAGCCAGCAACACATCCGTGAAAAAGGATACTTACAGGCCATTGAGGGGGATGTGCTGGATACGATCAATATACCGGAAGGCTGCCGTTTTTATGCCCGGTGCAATCAGGTGACGGATAAGATCAGGGGAAGATGCATACATCATGAACCTGCCCTGGCAGAGATTTCCAAGGGGCATTGTGTGAGGTGCTGGAGATATATAAAGAATAAGCATCATGAAAACCCGAAACCAGGCCAGGACAGAGAATGACGCAAAAAACTATATTATTGGATATAACCATCATGAAAACCCGGAATCGGTTATGAATAAAGAATAATACAGAAAACTATACTATCGGATAGAGAATGATGCAGAAAACCATATTATTGGATAGGAAATGATGCAGAAGACCATACTTGAGGTTGAGAATATCAAGAAATATTTTGCCCAAAACAAGGGGATCATGTCTTCCCTCACAGGGAACAACGGGGTCATTCCGGCTGTGGATGGTGTGAGCTTCTATATCAAGGAGAATGAAACCATGGGCCTGGTGGGTGAATCCGGTTGCGGCAAGACAACCATGGGGAGGCTCATCCTCAGGCTCCTATCTCCCACCTCGGGCAGAATCTTCTTCGACGACCGGAATATTACGGCGCTTACACTGAGTCAGTTCCGTCCGCTTCGAAGCCAGATGCAAATGATTTTTCAGGATCTGGATGCTGCCCTCAATCCCAAGATGCGCATCCGGGACATCCTGAAGGAGGCCATTACGGTCCACAATCCATTGAGTGATCGAGAGGTGGAGCGCAGGATGGGAGAACTCCTGGAGAATGTGAATCTCAAAAAGAGCAAGCTCACCAATTACCCGTATGAGCTTTCCGGCGGGGAGAAGCGCAGGGTGGGCATCGCACGGGCCCTTGCAGTGGGTGCGCGGTTTCTGGTGGCAGACGAGCCAACCAGCGCCCTGGATGTATCAATTCAGGCCCAGGTCGTCAACCTTCTAAAGGACCTGCAAAAAAACTTAGGCCTGTCCTATCTTTTCATATCCCATGACCTGAGGGTGGTGGAGCTTATGAGTCACAAGGTGGCTGTGATGTACCTGGGAAAGATTGTGGAGATGGGCCTTACGGAGCATATTGCCGAAAAATCCCGGCATCCCTATACGCATATCCTCTGGTCTTCCCTTGTGGAACAGCATAACACAGAGGCGAAAGACGCCGGCAAAAAAGGGGGATGGGGGGTGTTCGATTTTGCGATTACTCATTCCGGTTGCCGTTTCGCCCCCCGCTGCCCGGTGTACGAGGCAAAAGGCAGGCCGGCCATATGCACGGATCCCGTCTCAGAGCCCCAGCTTCGCGACATCGGCAAGGCACGCCAGGTGGCATGTCATTTTTCCCTTTGAATAGGCTATCATGTCATAAAATAATTCCATATAACCTGTATTCCCTTCTGGAAGTATATAAATGCACAATCTCCAACCAAAAAAGCATGCAATAAAAACGAGTTACACTTTGAGGAATCTGCAAAGAAACACTCTCTTTTTCATTACATAGATCAAAAGAAATGGATTAATAGAAAGGACTGCGGTCTTTGTAAGTAAATCAACAGTTACAAAAATAATTCGGTGCTCAGATACCTTTCACCTGTGCTGGGCAATACCACAACGATCTGTTTCCCTTTGTTCTCCTGACGCCTGGCTACTTTAAGGGCCGCTGCAACTGCCGCGCCGGAGGATATGCCGCACAGGATCCCCTCCTTCCTTGCCAGGTCCCTTGCCGTTTCAAAGGATTCCTCATTGCTAACTGTGATCACTTCATCAATGATTTGGGTGTTCAGGACCTCCGGTATGAATCCGGCTCCGATCCCTTGAATCTTGTGAGGACCAGGCTTTCCTCCGGAAAGGACTGGGGAGCCTTCCGGTTCAACAGCAATGGCCTTAAATGACGGTTTCCTGCTTTTGATTTCCTCTGCCACACCAGTAATGGTCCCACCGGTGCCCACACCTGCTACAAAGATATCCACACCTCCATCCGTATCCCGCCAGATTTCCTTTGCAGTGGTCCGCCTGTGTATCTCGGGATTGGCCGGATTTTGGAATTGATTGAGCATGATGGCATCGGGATTTTCAGCCACGATCTCCTCAGCCTTTTCTACGGCCCCTTTCATGCCCCTTTCACCTGGTGTGAGGACCAGTTCGGCACCGAGATGTTTAAGGAGCTTTCGCCTCTCCATGCTCATGCTCTCCGGCATGGTCAGGACCAGATGGTATTTTCTGACGGCACACACAAAGGCCAGGGCAATCCCCGTGTTTCCGCTGGTAGGTTCAACGATCAATGTGCCTTCACGTATTAGGCCATTTTCCTCCGCAGCCCTGATCATGGAAACCCCGATGCGGTCTTTAACGCTTCCCAGGGGATTTTTGAATTCCAGTTTGGCCAGGATGCTCCCTGGAAGACCTCCGCAAACCCAATTCAATCGGATGAGGGGTGTGTTCCCCACTGAGCCGATTATATCGGAAAATATGTGTTTGATTTTAATGCCTCCTTGCAGTTGGCTTACGGGCTATTTACCGGAGGAATCCTTGTAGATCAATTCCGGTTTTTTCAGAAAGATTTTGGTGTTGGGCGGCACCGATTCCGTAAGCCAGACATTCCCGCCGATCACGGAATTTGCGCCAATGACAGTGTTTCCCAGGATGGTGGCACCCGAATAAACAATCACGTCATCTTCAAGGGTGGGATGCCTTTTTTCGTTCCTGAGACGCTCCACCTCTTCTTTGGATACGGACAAGGCCCCGAGGGTGACGCCCTGGTAAAGCCTCACCCGGTTTCCGATATCCGTGGTCTCCCCAACCACCACACCCGTGCCATGATCGATGAAAAAGCTTTCTCCTATATTCGCGCCCGGATGGATGTCTATCCCGGTTTCACTGTGTGCACGCTCCGTCATGATCCGGGGGAGCATGGGCACCCCCTTGGTATGCAGTTTGTTGGCAATCCTGTAAATGGTGATTGCATAAAGACCCGGATAGCTGAATATGATCTCATCGTAACTCTTGGCTGCCGGATCTCCTTCATAGGCCGCGCGGACATCCTTGGCAAGCATTTCTCTCAATCCGGGCAGTTCCCCCAGAAACCATATGGCCAGCTTATGCCCCATTTCTTCGCATTCCACGATAGGGCGGTTATGACGGATGCATTCATGACGAAGGGCCAGGGTAATCTGCTCGGAAAGGGCCTCATAGAGGGCCGTGCTTTCCTCGCCCAGATAGTATCCCAGATTCACGTCATCCAGGCGATAGCGGATAAAATAACCCGGGTATAGGAGCCTGCGGGTCCTATGGATGATATCAATGATGGCATCCCGCGAGGGAATGGGATCCGGTCCCACATGATCAAAATTTTCCTCTTTATGGCAGGTGAGTACAAGCTTGTCCACAATCTTCGGTATCTTCTCACGTATATCCTGGAATGCTTTCCGTTTATGCTCAAATTGATGCTGTTTAGGCAACTTTTTCATAGGATTGATTCTCTATTGAAGGTTTAAGATATTCACAAATCAATATCTTTTAGACGAAATTTTTAAAGATTAATAGGATCCCTCTGGTAACAATTTTTATATTTATTCTGACGAACAATAAATAATATGCATCGGGGTATCCAACAGATCCGGTTATTCAGTAGCGTAATTGCCCGTACATGCCTGTCCCTCCTTTGTCCAGTATGGAGAAAGAGCCCTTAATCTTTCGATGACGGAGGGAAATCTTTCGATAACAAAATCGATCTCTTCTTCAGTATTGTAAATACTCAGGCTGAAACGAACGGAACCGTGCGCCATTGTGAAGGGCACCCCCATGGCCCGAAGCACATGAGAGGGCTGGAGCGAACCCGACGTGCATGCGGACCCGGATGAAGCACAGATGCCATATTCATTGAGCATAAGCAGGATGGCTTCCCCCTCCACAAATTCAAAACTGATATTTGTGGTATTGGGAAGACGGTTTTCGGAATTGCCGTTGATGCGGGAATTGGGTATCTTGATCAGGGTCTTGTTTTGTAGCTTGTCCCTCAGGGCCTTTACCCTTGTGTTCTCTTCCTCCATATGCCGGGCCGCCAGTTCGCAGGCCTTGCCCAGTCCGATGATACCGGGTGTGTTTTCCGTGCCGCTGCGGCGGTTCTTTTCCTGATGTCCTCCGATCATAAAAGGGGAAAATTTGGTGCCCCTGCGCAGATAAAGCACACCGACGCCTTTGCATGCGTGAAGCTTGTGTCCCGAAATGGAGAGCATATCAATGCTATTATTTTTCATATTGATTGGAGTCTTTCCTGCAGCCTGCACGGCATCTGTATGAAAAAGTATCCCTTTTTCTTTTGCCATAGCAGCAGCTTCCTCCACTGGAAACAGAACCCCGGTTTCATTGTTCGCCCACATCAGACTGACCAGGGCCGTATCCGGCGTCAGACTTTCCTTATAACGATCCATATTCAGGCGGCCTTCAGAGTCTACGGGGATAAAGGTGACCTGATAACCGTCATTTGCCAGATGCTCACAAAGGGATTTGACCGCTGGGTGTTCAACCCGGCTCGTGACTATATGCCGTTTATCGGGTTGGACCGCCAGAGCGGAGTGAATGGCTGTATTATCACTTTCCGTGCCGCAACTGGTGAAAATGATCTCATCGGGCATGGCACCGATCAGGGCTGCCACCTGCTCTCGGGCTTCCTTCAGTTTTTTGGATACATTTCCCCCAAATGTATGCATGCTTGAAGGATTTCCGTAAAACTCGCTGAAATAGGGGCTCATTGCATCCAGGACCTCGGGTGCGACCTGTGTGGTGGCATTGTTGTCCAGATAGATGGTTTTCATTACGGCACCTCCTCAACAGTGATATCCGGCGAGACCAGTTCTCTAAGCTTCACTTCCACAAAATTTTTCAGGGTCTGTTTCGATGCCTTGCACAAAGAACAGGCGCCCCGCTTGGCCACCAATACCCGGTTTCCGATTACGTCAATCAGTTCCACGTCTCCACCGTCTTTTTGAAGGGAAGGCCTGATTTCACGTGCAATGGTTTCCTCGATCATTTTGATCTTTTGGATATTGGTCAGTTTTAGAGGGGGGGCGACACTGGACTTGGATCGCACTCCGGCAATGATTTTTTCGATGGCTTCATGGCAGTTTCCGCAACCGCCGCCGGCCTTGGTGTAGTTGGTGACCTCTTCCACCGTGGTGAGGTTGTTTTCTCTCACCGCACGCTCGATCTCCAGATCCGTGACGCCAAAACATTCACATACCACTTTACCTTCTGACGCCTTTTCCTTTTCTTGGGCCCCCTTATAGTTTTCTATGGCCTTCTCCAGTGCCTGACGACCCATTACCGAGCAGTGCATTTTTTGATCAGGAAGCCCCCCGAGAAAATCGACAATATCCTGGTTGGTGATCTTTTCCACCTCTTCGATGCTCTTGCCTTTGATCATTTCCGTAAGGGCGGATGCCGAGGCAATGGCACTGGCACATCCAAAGGTTTTGAATCTGGCGTCTTTGATCTTTCCCTGTTCATCCAGTTTGAAGGTGAGCTTGAGGGCGTCACCACATGCCATGGAGCCCACCATGGCTTCACCATCTGGATTTTCAACCTCTCCCACATTCTTGGGATTGAGAAAATATTCCTTCACCTTATCTGTATAATCCCACATAAACCTCTCCTTAAATTATGCTTCTCAGGGATTCATGATAAGCCGTGCGATAGAATGAAAAAGAATTGTTTTTCTAAAAAAAAGTATATCCCATAAACAACAGCCCTGTCAAAATAATCATGGGGGTATATAAGCGGATTGATGACCATGGAGGGAATCTTGAAAAAAATCGTGCGGCACAAAGATGAAGTGCCGCACGATTCTACTGGCTTTGTCTTTTATTGGATAACAATTACGTCTTGTGCTTGGGGGCCTTTTTGCCCCTGTGTAATACTAAATTCTACCTTCTGGTGCTCCTGTAAAGTGCGGTAACCCGTACCGCTGATACCACTGTAATGCACAAAAACATCGGGTCCGTTATCACGTGAGATAAACCCATAACCCTTTTCAGAGTTAAACCACTTGACAGTGCCAGTTTCACGCTCTGCCAAAATAAAACACCTCCTCTCCTTTCAAGATTTATTGCGACAGGGCGTTCTAGCCAAGTTAAAGAAAAACTTCTGCACTGCAAATGATTTTCAATTGCTAATGTAACGACTGTCTATAAATCTTGGATATTACCTCCTGCCCGGACCAAATATCTCTGATGAGTTATTTCTGAAAAATTGATGCAAGTTTGCTTCCATTTCATTAGTAGAAAAACAAAATGAAGTATATATAACAAAAAAATCTGCAAAATCATGAAACCTGGGGTTTCCAAAACACAACCGTACAAAAAACCTGGCAAGAGGTTCTATCCGAAGGAGAGTTGAGGAAAACCATCTCAATATTAATAAAAAATTAAAACAACTTAAGATTATAAACAATATTATAGTGTAATTATAATAAAATACATTGGCAATGTCAATATTTTTAATTTGAATTCATTGCTTTTCCTTTATCTATTTTGAAGTTTCAGCCTTTTTTTGATCCTGATGTTCATTTTTTGACGATGAATTTATTAGACCATGATTTTTTCAAATCTGGATGAATTAGCCCTTAATAATTATGTAAAAAAATATATAAAAAATAGATTGAAGAAAGTAAAAGTAATATCCGAATAGTAAATATCCTAAGTTTTAATTGTCTCCCATCAGAGAAACAAGGAAAAAATTAATAATTATCAATTTTTTTGAAAAATTGTATTCATGTATCCCTAATCCTGAAAGAATAATTATTACAGGATATAAAAAAGTCGACCGCCATACAGTTGGTCAGCAAGTACGAAAGATTAGAGTGAAGGAGGAAGGATTCATTCATAGTGCCCTTTGCGGCTGGACAGGGATTTCTGGTCGGAATTATTGAAATGGGCTGAATCCTCGATCCTGATGGAAAACTATTAAAAGAACCAGCAGCCATGGAATGAGGTGGTTAGAGTGGACATTAATGACAGAAAGGAATTGATCAAGGATTTTATTGAAGAAGCCCAGGAGTTCCTTGACGAGTTTGAAGGGCTGCTTCTTCAGTTGGAGCAGGGTGTGGGCGAAGCCCTTGATTTGGCTCTTTTGAACGAGATCTTGGGGCAGCTT
>JBLIRM010000108.1:0-11687 GCA_049472295.1 bacterium
ATTGAATTAAAGTATAATTTAAATAGAGTTTAAAGGACAATAATGGCGGAAAAAACAGATACAAAGAGTATTAAACGTTATATCAAACTCCTTGAAAAGAGGTACAGAAAAAATGTTGGCTCTCATCTATTTTTTCCTCTGGCAGATGCCTACACTACCGCACAAATGTACGATGCAGCAGAGGCACTTTTGCGGGAAGGTTTGTCATATCATCCAAAATATTGTTCAGCCAAAGCACTTCTGGGGGAAATCCTTTTAAGAAGGGGAAACCTCAAAGATGCCCAGGAAGAACTGGAGCAAGTAGTCCAAATGGTTCCTGAAAACGCCATGGCGCATAAGCTTCTCTTAGAAACTTACCAAAAGATAGGATCAAAGGAAGGACAGGAAAAGGAAATGCGGATTCTTCAAATGATCAATCGACAGAAGGCGTCAGCTGAAGACATCGCATTGATTACAAAGCCAGTACTTGAGACCCAGAGTGGCACTTCTGAACCAGTCATGGCCAAAGAAACCACTTCAGATAAAACGAAGATTAAAGATTTGTCTGAGATTGTAAAAGAGCAAAAGAAAAGGCCTCTGGATACAAAAGAAATTTCCGAGGAAATGCCCCAAAAGAAACCATATATGCCTTTGGCTAAGGAAGAGGATCAAACCGAGATCATTACAGCTACACTTGCCGAATTATATTTTAATCAGGGATTTATCGATAAGGCTATCGATATTTACCGCAAACTTTTGGATCAGAATCCAGATAACCAGGAATGGGCAAATCGTTTGAAGCAGATTATAGAAATGCAGGATAGTATTGAAATGGGGTCTGAAAGCACTTCAGAAGAGATGGAAGCTGCGGATAAGGTTTCGGACGAAGGACATTTGATGAACAATTTAGAAGAGGTCCTGGAATCTCCGATAGAAGGGATACATGAGGTGGAGCCCGAAGGGGTCAATGAAGGGCCTGAGGCCCTGGAGCTTACTCAGAGTGACACTGAAGAGGAAATCACTGTTGATGATATGCTGGAAGAGATCCCGGATGCTTCGAAGGAAGATATAAAGGAAGATATAAAGGCAGAGGAACCGGTAAAAAAGCCGGCGGCCCAGGAGCCTGTCATCAAGGAAGGAAATGAAAGGATTCTGGAGATCCTTGAAACATGGCTAAAAAATATTCAAAAGATAAAGAAAACTTTGAACTAAAAGGTATAGGAATGACGATACGTGAACAATTCTGGGTAAAAAGGAAAGATCAAAAAAAAGATTGATGCACCGCAATGACATTTTTTGGACTTTTTTCGAGGTTGTCAAGGATTGAAGAATCATAAAAGAATGGATTTTCAAAATAGAAATCAGCGACTGAGAGATAAATTGTCTGAGGTCGGTTTAGACGGGATCTTGGTGACAAGACCGGAGAACGTTTTTTATCTTATAGGAATCAATAATCTTGAAGGGGTTTATTTTCTTCACAAGGATGGTGCTTTATTATTTACAGATTTTCGATATTTCGGTCTCGTCAAAGATGAGGAAGTATTTTTTGATATGATTCAATGCAAAAATTTTCAGAAAGACATGGATGATTGGTTTAAAAAAAATGACTTCAATAAAATTGGCTTTGAATCAGGGCATCTGTCCTTTGAAACCCACAAAAATTGGAAAAAGACCTTTACAAGTATTATACTTATCCCCTGTGTTGATTTTGTCGAGGGCCTTAGGCTGATCAAGGATAAGTATGAACAGGCACATATTAAGATGAGTGCGAAGATTCTGGGAGAGGTCATGGACAAGATCCCTGAGATGATCAAAAAAGATCCTGATATGACCGAAAGGGATTTATCCATTGAGCTGGATTATCAGATGAAGACTTCAGGTGCTCAACGCTCGGCATTTGATATCATTGTTGCCTCGGATGAAAGGTCTGCCTTTCCCCATGCATTTCCGACCGACCATATTATTGAAAAAGCAAATCTGCTTCTTGTTGATTGCGGTGCAGTGTACGAAGGATATCATACGGATATTACCCGTGTGATTATGCTTCAATCGAGCCATAATCAAAGGATTAAAGAAATCTATTCGGTTGTCCGAGAGGCTCAAGTGGCTGCGATGTCTATCGTTTCACCAGGGACCCCGGCAAAGGAGATTGATATGGCAGCCCGAGATGTTATAAAAAAAGCAGGTTTTGCTGAATATTTTGGTCACGGCACTGGACATGGCGTTGGTCTGATGATTCATGAAGAACCTAAGATTAATATGCGATCAGAGACTATTTTAAGAGAAGGTATGGTTTTTACCATCGAACCTGGGATATATCTTCAAAATGAGTTCGGCATCCGTTGGGAGGATATGGTCTTGGTTACGGATGACGGGTATGACCTATTAACTTCTATTAACTGGGAGAATCTGAATGGATTTTAAGATCTATTGTTTTCAATAATAGAATTCAAATTGAAAAGAGAAGAAGATGGATATTGATATCAAAAAGCTAAAGAAGATTTTAAAACTGCTTGAAGATGCCAATTTTAGTGAGATAGAGTGGGAGGAGGCTGACTTTAAAATAAGGGTTAGGAAGCCTCTTCCTGAAGTTCAGGAGTCAAGGATTTATTCAGCACATCCTCAGCTTCAGGCTGAAGCACCCAAAAGTCTACCTGGTCCGCATACCAGACAGGAGTCTGAAATCGAATTGACTGAAGGAAGATTTTTTATTCGTTCCCCATTGGTGGGTACATTTTATCGTGCCCCTACTCCGAATGCCCCTGTATTTGTCAATGAGGGAGACGAGATAAAGCCGGGACAGGTCCTTTGCATCATTGAGGCCATGAAACTGATGAATGAAGTGGAGTGTGACAGTACAGGGAAAGTAGTCGCTGTTCTCGTTGAAAATGCTCAGCCCGTGGAATATGGTGAGCCACTTTTTATTATTGAGACAGAAAATGTGCAATAATCAATTTTATTACTGCATATTGAGATATTTTATTTCAAGGATTTGTTTAATGGATTATGTTTAATAAGATTTTAATTGCCAATAGAGGCGAAATAGCGGTTCGGATTATCCGATCCTGTATGGAGTTGGGTATTAAAACTGTAACCATATATTCCGAAGAGGATTTGGATAGCCTCCATGTGAAGATGGCCGACGAGGCAGTCTGTGTGGGGCCAAAGGAGCCATCCAAGAGTTATCTCAACATCCCGGCAATTATTAGTGCCGCGGAAATTACGGATGCCGAAGCCATTCACCCGGGATATGGGTTTCTTGCCGAAAATAGCCGGTTTGCTGAGATTTGTGATACATGTGGGATCAAGTTTATTGGACCAAGTTCGGATATTATCCGATCAATGGGGGATAAGGTTATTGCACGTCAGCTTATGGAAAAGGCGGGGATTGCAACGGTTCCTGGAACCGAGAATGGGGTAGAAAATGACCATGAGGCGTTGGATCTGGCGCACAAAATTGGTTTTCCTGTAATGATCAAGGCGGCCGGTGGCGGCGGAGGCAAAGGCATGCGCATCGTACATACCGATGCAAGTTTTTTAAATGCCTTTATGGCGGCCCAGTCTGAAGCCGTCAGCTCTTTTGATAATCCCTGTCTTTATGTGGAGAAATTTATTGAAAATCCCAGACACGTTGAATTTCAAATCATTGGGGATACCTTTGGCAATGTGATACACCTTGGGGATAGGGATTGCTCCATCCAGAGGAGATATCAGAAATTAATCGAGGAATCCCCTTCTCCTGGTCTGGATCAAAGATTAAGGGAAGAAATGGGCAGCATTGCCGTCAAGGCAGCCAAGGCTTTAAATTATACGAGTGTCGGTACAGTGGAATTTCTACTTGATGAATCAAAAGAATTTTATTTTATGGAGATGAATACCAGGATCCAGGTGGAACATCCTGTCACTGAGATGGTGACAGGACTTGACCTGGTTAAGGAGCAGATTCGAATTGCAGCAGGTGAGAAGATTCCATGGAAGCAATCGGACATTAAAATTTCGGGTCATGCTATTGAATGTAGGATCAATGCGGAAAATCCGGAAACATTTATTCCCTGTCCCGGAAAGATCTCTTATATTCATATGCCTGGAGGACCTGGAATAAGGATTGACACGGCCATTTTTTCAGAATGTCGTATTCCACCATATTATGATTCCCTGGTGGCCAAGCTGGTTGCGCACGGTCAAGACCGGAATGAGGCCATTTTGAGGATGCGAAGGGCCTTGAATGAGTTTATTTGTGAAGGGATAGAGACCACCATCCCTTTTCACAGAGAAGTTCTAAACCATCCTGATTTTTGGAATGGCAAGATAAATACCAATTTTATTAAAAAACTGACTTTTTAGATCTGAGAATTAAAATGGAGGTAGACTTTAGATGAGCATTTCGAAGGAAGATTTGACTGAAATCAAAAAGGAACTTTTAAAGGAAAGAAACAGAATCCTGTCCGAGGGGGACAAAACACTCGGGATTGGCCTTCAGCAAAATCCTGATGATCTTCCAGACTTTGCCGATCAATCATCTTTTGAATCGGATCGGAATTTTGTCTTACGATTAAGGGATCGGGAGCGCAAATTACTTGCCAAAATCGATGAAGCACTTCAAAGGATTGAGGATGGTACCTTTGGGATCTGTGAAGAATGCGGAACTGATATCGGGATCAAAAGACTGAAGGCCCGTCCGGTGGTCACATTGTGTATCGAATGTAAGACCAGGCAGGAAGAAGAGGAGAGAAAGCTGTCCTGACATGCTGGTTTTATCGGCATTGACTGCAATTTCGGCTCACACAAGAAGCACAGGAGGATCCGGAAGGATTGTTTGGTTGGTTTAAAGAACTCTCTTTTGCATCTTTTCTAAAGCCAAAAGAGGACATGATCCTTTGAACATCTGCGGATCCGCAATCCGGACATGATACGGATTGCTTTTGATTGCGTATCAGCCTTTCAAAGGAATGCTTGCATGCATTGCATCTATATTCATAAATGGGCATTTTTCAAATCAATTCCTTTTCATACATTTTAGGTGTCCTCCAATACCCTTCTTATGCTTTCTTAAAAAAAACTTATATAAAATGAGGTATCCATGATTGAAAATTCACGCATCCGTATCACCCAGTTTTTTGCTATTCTATTACTGGCTATTCTGTTAGTTTCCAGCAGTGCCTGGGAAGTAAAAGCACCTTTTTTAAGCTCACTCTTCTTTTTGATGGGTGCCATTTTAGTAGGAATTGCCTCCCTTGGACGATTATGGTGCTCTCTTTATATTGCAGGATATAAGACTGAAACCCTGATTATTGAAGGTCCATATTCCATATCCAGGAACCCGCTATACTTTTTTAGTTTTCTTGGTGCCATTGGTGTCGGATTTGCTTCTGAAACCATTTTGATTCCAATCATTATTCTGGTTGCTTTCGTCATTTATTATCCGCATGTTATTAAAAGTGAAGAATCAAAATTGAAGGAAATTCACAGGAAACGATTCGAAATTTATCGCGACAAAGTGCCATGTTTTTTCCCTAAGCTATCCTGTTTAAATGAACCCCAGGAATATTCCGTCAAACCGATTATTTTTAAAAAGCATATTTTCAGCGCACTTTGGTTTATATGGTTTATTGGAATATTAGAGCTAATAGAAGAACTCCACGAATTAAAGGTCATTCCAATTTTATTCAGGATTTATTAGTTTGTCATACAGCCATCTGAACAGTAATTTATCCCTGCAATGCATTTATTTAAAGCCGACTAAGATTATCACGAACAATTTTTGCATAATTGTCTGTCATTGATTAACTCCGAATTCATACGAAATACCGGGCAGGTCAGGGGTTCCCACTTTTCTGCAAATTCGACTAAGATTATCAATACTCAATCACAATTATAATTGCCTTTAATCAAGGCAGTCAAGGCACGTGAAATGTTACGGAAAAGAAAATATATGATTGCATCAGATCAATTTTCAACCATATGACTCAAAAGTTATGCATATATTCAAATGGATAGATCAAAAAAGAAAAACGAAAAAATTGGCTTGATCAGCCTGGGTTGCTCAAAGAACAGGGTCGATTCGGAGGTTATATTGGGATTATTGAAAAATAACGGATATCTATTGACCCAGAACCCTGAAGAGGCGGATATTATCATTATCAATACCTGCAGCTTTATCGAGCCCGCAAAAAGGGAGGCTGTTGAATCGATTCTGGAGATGGCCCAGATGAAAAAAAAGGGGCGATGCCGTTTTTTGATCGTCACAGGTTGTCTGGCTCAGGAATGCGGTATAAAACTCTTTCATGAGATGCCCGAAGTTGATGCCCTAATCGGACCGGGCGAAATGGCAAGGATTGTAGAGGTCATTGATCAATTAAATTCTGCAGCTTCAAAAAATGCCATTCATTTTCTGAGCCGGACCCCTTTTCTTTATGATCATTCATGGCCAAGGATCAGAACTACAAGACCCCATATTGCATATATCAAAATATCCGATGGATGTGATCATTGTTGCTCTTATTGCCTAATCCCAAAATTGAGGGGGTCTTACCGCGAAAGGGAATTGGAATCCGTTGTGGTTGAGGCAAAGAAACTTGCCCGGGAGGGTGTGAAAGAGATCTGCCTGATTGCCCAGGATACTACCGCTTTTACGAGACTTTCCCTTCTTTTGGAAAGGCTTGCATCCATTGAGGAAGGTCCCTGGATCCGTCTGCTCTATACTTATCCTTTTTCGGTCGATCATGCATTAATTGATATCATGCCCAAATACCCTAATGTCCTCTCCTATCTTGACATACCCCTCCAACACAGTAATCCCCGGATATTAAAGGCCATGAAAAGGCCTTCGGATATCGAGCGTATTGAGAAGCTCATCCATTATGCACGATCCAGTATCCCCGATCTGGTCATCCGTACCACTTTCATGGTGGGGTTCCCTGGTGAAACAGATGATGAATTCAAACATTTGATGGCATTTGTTCAAAAAATGCGTTTCGACCATTTAGGGGTATTCGAATATTCGCGAGAGAGGGGAACAGAGGCCTACCATATGCCTGGTCAAGTCTCGAAACGGATCAAACAAAAGAGATATCACAAGATCATGGCGTTGCAGGCGGATATCTCAAATGAAAAAAACAGGTCTCAATTGGGTAGGATTGTTGAGGTAATCTGTGATTGCCCTGATCCGGATCAGCAGGGAATTATTATCGGCCGCACCAAAGGGCAGGCCCCGGAGATAGACGGAGTGACTTACATTGCCGGAGAAGATCTGAAAACAGGAGAGATTTGCCGGATAAGGATTACAGGCTCATCCGTGTATGATTTGGAAGGGATCAAAGTAATCTGACTGGGACCCCTTTGTTTTTGAGGTAAGTCTTGGCCTCTGTTATGGTATATGTCTTGTAGTGGAAGATGGAGGCGGCAAGGACAGCATCCGCTCTTCCTTCAGTAAATGCCTGATACAGATGATCGAGATTCCCCGCCCCTCCGGAGGCGATCACTGGAATCCTGAGCATCTCCGAAATCTGTCTTGTGAGTTCCAGGTCGTAACCGGCTTTTGTTCCGTCACAATCCATGCTGGTCAGTAAGATCTCCCCTGCACCGAGCGTTTCGGCTTTTTTTGCCCATTCCATGGCATCAAGACCCGTTGGCGTTCTTCCCCCATGTATATATACCTCCCAGTTTAAGGGATCGGACCCGGGGATCCTTTTCGCATCAATGGCCACAACGATACATTGGCTTCCAAAGGATTGGGCCCCCTTGGTAATCAGTGATGGATCCTCTACAGCTGCAGTATTGAGGCTGATCTTGTCCGCACCTGCCTTGAGGATTTCCCTGATATCATCGAGGTCCCTTAATCCCCCGCCTACAGTGAATGGAATAAAGAGCCTTTCTGCTGTCTTCTTGACCACATTGATCAATATGGCCCTTTTCTCAAAAGATGCAGTAATATCGAGAAAGGTTACCTCATCGGCCCCTTCATGGTTATAAGCATCAGCAACCTCTACAGGGTCACCTGCATCCTGGAGGTCTAAAAAACGGACCCCTTTGACCACCCTTCCGGATTTGATATCAAGACAGGGAATGATCCTCTTGGCAAGCATATTTTATTCTTTCGTTTGATTGGATATTTGCGGTGTCTGCCATTTTTCAATGGCTTCACCCAGATCTATTGCACCGGTATACAGTGCCCGGCCGATAATGGCACCTTCCAGACCCTTATGCTCGAGTGCGGATAATGCCTTGAGATCGAGCATTCTGGAAATGCCTCCGGCAGCAATCACAGGAATGTTAACCTCGTCCAGAAGCCTGGATACGGCGGAAACATTAGGGCCCTTCATGGTCCCATCCTGTTTGACGTCCGTATATATAATCCCTCTGATCCCGCAATCCATCCATTGTCGGCTGAATTCATCGGCCTTGATCCGAGTAACATCCTTCCATCCCTTGATGGCAAGATACCCCTTATTCGCATCGACACTAATAAGTATCCTCCCGGGATACTTCTCACTCAGCTTTCGAACTATTTCCGGTTGCGTATATGCAATTGTTCCAAGGACCACCCGATTCACCCCCCCTTCAAGCATTTTAGAGATGGTATCGGGATTGCGCAGTCCCCCTCCAAGTTCAATGGGTATATCGAGCCTTTTTACCAGATGAAGTATGGTGATGAGATTTTGAGGATTACCTTTAAACGCGCCGTCCAGATCCACCAGATGAATCAATTTGGCGCCCAGGGACTGCCATTTGAGTGCCACCTCCAGAGGGTTTTTGGAAAATACGGTCTTATTTTCCTCTTTGCCCTGATAAAGTCTGACACATTCTCCCTGAATCAGATCTATGGCAGGGATGATGAGCATTTATGTCCTCCTCCTCGCATTAATCGTTAATTTTGCAAAATTGTTTAAGATCCTTAAACCAGCATCGGAACTTTTCTCAGGATGAAACTGGGTGGCCATTAGGTTGCCCTGTTGCACCACGGATGGAAAAGCGATGCCGTATTCCGTCTCTCCTGCAACGGTCCCCTCATCTTCGGATTCTGCATAAAAGGAATGCACAAAATAGAAAAAATCCCCTTCCCTTATACCATTAAGCAGAGGGATCTCCCTTTTAATATGCAGGGTGTTCCAGCCCATGTGAGGTATCTTGAAAGGCCCGGTAAAGGATTTCACCCTGCCCTTTAAGAATCCCAGTCCTTTGTGGATTCCAAATTCCTCACTCTCATCAAAAAGGAGTTGAAGTCCCAGACAGATACCCAGTATGGGTTTGCCGTGAGATAATAACTCTTTGATAAGGGGCACAAAATTGGCTTTTCTCAGGCGGTCCATACCATCCTTGAAAGCGCCCACACCGGGTAGGATAATGCCATCCGCATCCTTGATGGATAATTCATCATGGGTAATTATAGCTTCATGCCCGAGATAACGAAAACCATTCTGGATACTTTTCAGATTGCCTAAACCAAAATCGAGTATTGCGATCACACGGATATTACCTTAACTTATTATTACGTAAAATATATTTTCATAAAATGGTAATTTATTCCATTCAGCTTTGAGGAGGGCTTATGCTGTCGGCTCCGGCTCCTCTCGTCCACAATCACCCCAAGTTAAAAGGATGAATGCATTAAATAATGATTTTTCATAATGATCAATACAAAATGGGATTATAATTGACCTTTGGTTGAGAGGACCCCTTTGATATTCGGATCGATACGACATGCCTGATAAAGGGCCCGACCTAATGCCTTGAAAATCGATTCGATTATATGATGAAGATTTTTGCCATAAAGCAGATTAATATGGAGCGTTATCAGACTGTTGGTAGTAAACGCCTTGAAAAACTCCTCTGTTATGGAAAGATCGAATCCTGCCCCATAATAACATTCGTTGGAAGGCACTTTAAATACAAGTACAGCCCTTGAGCAGATATCGATCACGACTCTTGCCAGTGTTTCATCCATAGGAATCATAGCCAGGCCATATCTCCGGATACCTTCCTTATTTCCCAAAGCCTCCTTGAGCCCCTGCCCCAGAATGATCCCAACATCTTCAACTGTGTGATGGAAATCGATTTCTATGTCCCCCTCTGCTTTGAGTGCGATATCAAAAAAACTCTGCTTGGCAAATAGTGATAGCATATGGTCAAAGAAGGGTATACCTGTATGGATATCGTATTCTCCTTTTCCATCCAGATCCAGTGCAAGATGTATGTCGGTTTCCTTTGTCTTTCTCTGAACACTGGCTTTTCTTGACATCATTCTCTCCCCTGATTTGATAATACCTTTTTTAAAGCCCGGATAAACGTGCCACATTCATTTTGATTACCCACGGTAACCCTCATAAGGCCCGGCCACGGTTCTTCAGGTGGGAATATTTTGATTAAGATCCCTTCCTTCAGGAGTCCATGAAAAATGGCATCCGTATTTCCCTCACAAGTAAAAAGGACGAAGTTGGCCTGGCTTGGAAAAATCCTTATCCCTTTGATATTTTGCATCTCTTCCTGCAACCATGAACGGTTTTTCTTTATTTTTTCAATCATATCAAGGAGCTGATCATGATGATTCATCACAGCCAGTGCAAGGAATTGAGAAAAGGCATTGAGATTATAAGGAAGCCTTACTTTGGATATGGCTTCAACAGCCCCTTCATTGCCAAGAAGTATCCCTACTCTCAAGCCTGCCATTCCAATTTTGGATAAGGTTCTTAAAATGATTAGATTATCGAATTTCGGCAAAATATCCAGGAACCCGTCCCCTGCAGAAAAATCCCTGTATGCCTCGTCGATACATACAATACCATTGGTGTTTTTTAGAAGTGTGAGCACATGATCCCTATTGAAAGCATTTCCGGTCGGATTGTTGGGGGTTGGGATAAAGAGGATTTTTTGTGGCTCTCCGGATAATTCATCTATCAGTGCTTGAGATATGGGTAATTCAAATCCCTCTTCGAGAGAAATTTTTCGGAATTCAAGCCCCATAGAGAGGGCTATGATCCGATACATGGAAAAACTCGGATGGGGTGCGTAAACCGGTAAATCATGATCGCCAAAGACCATCAAGATATACTGGATCAGCTCATCAGAACCGTTACCCAAGATCATCCTATCGGCAGGCCAGTCCAGATAGCGGGAAAGCGCCTTTCTGAGAGCCTTGGCATGAGGGTCCGGGTATCGGTTCAATGGAATCTTCCGGAGTTCTTCCATCATTTCCGGCCATTTTACCCAGTCGATTGAAAAAGGGCTTTCATTGGCATCCAGTTTAATTTTATAATTATGATCCTCTATCGGATAGGGGATCAATCCCTTGATATTTTCTTTGATTAAGATATCCTTAAATTCCATCCGAATACCGAGATCTGCATAAAAATTTGATATATTACTTTTGATGGATTCATAAAAAGTTCAAGAAAATGACATTGCGGGCGAAGCGAAGCAATTCCGTATTTCATATATCATTGTATTTATTAGATTGCCTCATCGATATGCGACTCGCAATAACTCAATACATGACTTCTTACGATGGCATCACTTTTTATATTTCAGAATTGATACTCTAATATGATTATCAAGTGATGTCAAGGAATAAGAGAAGGTGGATGGATTCGTAAAAAGTTATCTCAGCGGCTGCATGGCCATTTTTCGGGTTCTAAAAGGTACTCGTAAAAACTCATTTCAGTGCTTATAATAACTTTTTGAAGGCTCTAAAGCTCCGCTTTGCCAAGAAAATT
>JBLIRM010000109.1:0-11650 GCA_049472295.1 bacterium
CCGCTTTTGACCGGGGTGCAGAAGGCATCGGATTGTTCCGGAGCGAAATGATTTTTATGGACTCATCCGGACCGCCGGCCGAGGAAGATCAATTTCGAATCTATTCCCGGGCGGCCCGCCTGGCAGGAATCTCAAAGCCCGTCAGCTGCCACACGTTTCGACACAGCTTTGCAACTCATTTGCTCGAAGCCGGTTATGATATTCGCACCGTCCAGGAACTCATGGGCCATTCGGATGTCTCGACCACCATGATTTATACTCATGTGCTCCATTAAGGCGGATATGGTGTGCCGAGTCCGCTTGATGATCTGAATTCTTGACGGACTTTTGTAGAGCGTTGATGAATAATCTTTCGCTATTAATGGAATAGTTGCGGAGCCTGCTGGGCTATGCGCCCTGAAACTGCAGGGAATGAAGCCTGTGGTAAGCGCCCTGAGCTTTCAGAAGCTCCTGATGGGTCCCCATTTCAATAATCCTGCCTTCTTGCAGAACGATGATCTTATGGGCGTGCTGGATTGTGGAAAGCCGGTGGGCAATGACAAAGGTGGTGCGGTTCTGCATGAGGTTTTCCAGTGCCTTCTGTACCACCCGCTCGGATTCGGTATCCAGGGCCGAGGTGGCCTCGTCGAGGATCAGGATGGGTGTGTTTTTCAGGATCGCCCTTGCAATGGCGAGCCGCTGCCTCTGTCCCCCTGAGAGCATGACCCCTCTTTCTCCGATGATGGTGTTATATTTATGGGGAAGCCGGATGATGAACCGGTGGGCAAAGGCCGCACGGGCGGCGGTCTCGATCCTCCTCTGGGATGCGTCCGGGGCGCCATATGCGATATTGTTACGCACCGTGTCGTTGAATAGGATAGTGTCCTGGGTCACCAGGGAGATCTGTTTCCTCAGGGATATCAGGTCCACATCCCGGATGTCCTGGCCGTCGATGAGGATGGCACCGGAGGTAATATCATAGAACCTGAGCAGGAGGTTCACCATCGTGGTCTTTCCCACCCCGCTTTCACCCACGATGGCAACGATCTCGCCTTTTTTTACCTCGAAGTCGATCCCCTTCAGCACCTTTTTTTCGTCATAATTGAATCCCACGGATTTATACTGGATCGTCTCCTTGAGGGGTTCAATGGCCGGGGCACCCGGCTTTGAAACAATATCCGGCTCCATGTCTATGATCTCGAAAACCCGCTCCGCTCCGGCGACACCCTGCTGGATCTGGTTGTTGACCCTGGTGAGCTTTTTGACCGGAGTGTACAGCATGAGCAGGGCGGTCATAAAGGCGAAGAATGTACCTGGGGTAGTCTGTCCCCTGAATACCTGCAGACCTCCGTACCAGAGGATAAAGGCAATGGCAATGGCGCCAAGGAATTCCATGAGGGGGGTGGAAAGGGCCATGACCCTCACCATCCTCATGAGTTCGTTGAAGTATGCCTTGTTCGCATTTTCAAACCGGTCGATCTCCTGGTCCTCCATCATAAATGCCTTGACAATGGCCGCGCCGGTGAAGGTCTCATGCATGATGGTGGTGAGATTCGAGATCCGCTCCAGAGCGTTCAATGTGATCCTCCTGAGCTTTCTTCCCAGCCGGTCGATGAGTACGGCCACAAGGGGGAGTATGAGTACGGCCACGGAGGCCCAGCGCCAGTTCAGGTAGAAAAGGGCGAAGATAAATCCCATGATGTTCAGGGGTTCCCGGATGAGACTGCCCACTGCTTCCGATACGGTGTTTTGCACCAGGACTACATCCTGATTCATGTGGGCGATGAGCGCCCCGGTGGAGCTGCCGGTAAAGAAACTCATGGAGAGCTGGTGGATGTGCTCGAACAGATCGTTCCTCAGTTTCATGACTATGCGCTGGCCGATATAATTCATGAGATAGACCGAGGCGTAGTCAAAGATCCCTTTGAGGAAATAGAGGATGAGGATGGCAATGGGGATGATCTGGAGCATGACCCATCGCTTCTGCACAAAGATGTCGTCCATGAGGGGTTTCACCATGAGGGCAATGCCCGAATTCAGCCCGGCCACAAATATCATGCAGAGCATGGCCCATATGAGTCTGCCCGCATAGGGCTTGACCATTCTCAAAAGGCGCTTAAAGGTCTCCACGATCCGGACCTCGCTGATTGAAATTATGGTTTCCTGAAGGCAGGGTCTTAACTCCTGTGCTTTTCTATAATATTTTGGATGAGACGTGAAGTGGATTGATTCTCAACCAGGTTCACCAGGCGCACCTGTCCGCCATAAGCCTCCACGATGTCGCCGCCTACAACATCTTCCTTGCTGTAATCGGAACCCTTGACCAGGACATCGGGCTTCAGGATGTCAATCAGTGCAAGGGGGGTGTCCTCGTCAAAGAGGGTAACGTAATCCACGCAGTCCAGGGACGCCAGGATATGGGCCCGCTCCTCCTCTCCCAGGCAGGGCCTGGATGGACCCTTGAGCCTTTGAACGGATGTGTCGGTATTAAGGCCTACCACCAGGACCTCACCGATGGATTTTGCCTCGTGCAGGAGCCTGATATGCCCCAGGTGAAGAAGATCAAAACAGCCGTTGGTGAATACCACCCGCTCGCCCTGTTGTCTGTGAACGGAAAGCACCCGTGCGAGCTCCGAGCGGTCGTTGACGATCTTCCCGGCCACGCTGTATCCACCGCCCAGATAAGAGATGATCTCTTCCTGTGTCACTGTGGCTGTGCCCACCTTTCCCACCACCACACCTGCAGCAAGGTTGGCTACCTCTGCTGACCGGGCCAGATCCACACCGGATGCCAGGCAGAGTGAGAGGGTCGCGGCCACTGTGTCCCCGGCCCCTGACACATCATATACCTCTCTGGCCTTTGTAGGGATAAGACGGGGTTCCTCTCCGGGTGAGAAGGTGCACATACCTTCTGCCCCCAGGGTGATTACCAGCCCCTGGAGATCCAGGTCCTTCAGCATCATCCGGCCCAGGGCCTTGATGTCCGTATCCTTTTCCCCTTCCAATCCCATCCCCTGGATGGCCTCTTTTTTATTGGGAGTGATCAGCCCTGCACCTTTATATCTTTGATAATCTTTGCCCTTGGGGTCCACCACCACCCTGATCCCTTTTTCCCTTCCCAGTGTAATGACCTTTTCCAGAAAGGAGCGGGTCAAAAGCCCCTTTCCGTAGTCAGAAAGGATGATCCCCTGCCACTGGTCCCAGTTTTTGTTGATATATGCCACCAGGGCGGTTTCCTGTTTCGGGGAAATGGGTTTCCTGGTCTCCCTGTCGATGCGCACCACCTGCTGATTCGCTGCAAGAACCCGGGTCTTTTTGGTGGTGGGCCGCGATGGATCTCTGATGAGGGATTCATGCCCGACCAGGAGTGAATCCAGTTGTTCAACGAGCCACTGGGCGCCCGGCCCGTCACCGATCACGCCCGCCACATCCACCTTTCCGCCCAGGCTCACAAGATTGGCAATCACATTCCCCGCACCTCCCAGGGTCTTTGCCTCGCGCTGCACATCCACAACCTGTACGGGTGCCTCAGGGGAGACACGCTCCACATTCCCCCAGAGATATTCGTCGATCATGAGATCGCCAAGAACCAGGACACTGGTGTTGGAAAACCGAATCAGTATGTCTTTTAAGAGATTGATCTCCATTTTGTTTCCAGAAAAAGGCAAACGTTCACCGCATTTCCCTATTGTCATTGCAAGGAGCGCAGCGACCTGGCAATCTCAAAAACGAGGTTGCTTCGATTCCATCTCGTCACACTCGGGATTTCATCTCACCACAATGACTCGCAATTACAAATAGCGTGAACCATTACAGAAAATGAATGGGGATGGATTGCCTTTCTCCCCTTTTGTTATCAAAAACCGCCATAATAAACCTTTTATTGCAGAGAAGCAAATGGACATGATCCCTTCAAATGTCGTTGCTAAAACGGATCATCATTTCAGAATCAGACTCTCATATGACCTGCCGGGTCAATTACGAATTCAGTGGGATATCGACTTGTCCCCCGGGAGATGGATCGCGCATTGAAGACCGGAACGGGTTGAAATGTCGATGCTGCTCATGGGTCAATCATCCTTGGTCTCCGCAATGGCGTAGGAGCCAAGCACTTTCAGGAAAATGCACTGGTCTTTCAAGCTATCCAGGGCCTGTTTGACCCTTTCATCATCCATGTGCCCGATCAGATCCACAAAAAAGATATATTCCCACGGTTGTTTTTTTGTGGGCCTGGACTCGATCTTCGTGAGGTTGATCCCCCTTTCGGCAAAGGGCTCCAGCATATGGTAAAGGGCGCCGACACTGTCCTTGATGGAAAAGATGATGGAGGTCTTATCCTTACCGGTCTTAGGGCTGAGTTTCTTTCCGATCACCAGAAACCGGGTGTAGTTGTGGACCATATCCTCGATTCTGGACTGCACGATATTCAGGTCATAAATATTGGCTGCCAGTTCACTGGCAATGGCGCCCGATTTCGGGTCCTGGCAGGCCATTTCCGCGGCCTTGGCCGTACTGGAGACCTCCATGACCTGGCAGGATGGAAGATTGTCCCGCAGCCAGGCACGGGATTGGGCCACGGCCTGGGGATGGGAATAAAGCTTTTCGATATCGGAAAGGGCCGTACTCCTTGAAAGGAGATTGTGATGGATCTCCATCATGACCTCCGCACAGATCTTCAAATCGGAAGCCACAAACATATCCAGCGTATAGCTGACCACCCCTTCGGAGGAGTTCTCCACAGGCACCACTCCGTAATTGGCCTTACCCCTTTCCACCTCGCTAAAGACCCCCTCAATGCTCTTTGCAGGGATCAACCGGGTGGATGAGCCGAATCTTTTCATGACCGCCATGTGCGTAAAAGTGGCCTCCGGCCCCAGGTAGGCCACCTGAATAGGCATCTCCAGAGAAAGGCAGGCGGAGATGATCTCCCTGAAAACCGGCCTAACGGCCATGGAGGGAAAGCTCCCGGGATTGCTCGCCTGGAGCCGTTTCATGATCTCCTCCTCCCTGGCAGGGTCATAAAATTCCTTATTCGTTCTCTGTTTGATCTGCGCTACTTCCTTTACAATGTCCGCACGATCATTCAGGAGCCTGAGTATATTTTGATCGATCTGGTCGATCCTTTTTCTTAATCCTTCTAAATCCATCATATGTCTCTCTCAAAATTTCTTGGATAACCAAGTTTAATGCAACGGATATTCTAAATGCAACAGCAATTCAATTTCATGTAAAGCGATCCAATGTCATGTCAAGCGATCCAATATTATGCTAATTTATTGTTTCTATTATATTGGCATCCCCTATCCAACCCTGGGAACATAATCCATGGGAAAGGAAGCCATGCTGTCCTTGAACAAATTTACCTAAAAAGCTATTTTATGTCAAGGATTTGCCGATTGTTATAATAGAAGAATGGTTAATAGGGGAGATGAATGCTTTTTCACTTAATCTGAATAAACCTTTTTATCCCCCCTTTGCCTATTTTCGGCAGCCGAATTTTTGTGGCAGTCCGTTGACACTCAATGGGAATCGGTTTATAGTATAAGGTTGATTTCATAACTATTTTTGTTTTTTTTATTGATTTTATTCATATTTTTAGATGGTATTTTTATCAATCAGGTTCGAGAGAAAATGTTTAAAAAGGCATTCTGGATTTTAATATTTCTGATTTTGACTTTTACCGCGTATCTGGCTGCGGACCTCGTTATCATGCACCTCAAAACCTTCCTGGATGTGCCGCATACAAATCATGTCTCCGCTCCCAAAAAAGAGATGAATGACAAAAGGGGCAAAAATCGGAAACAATATTACGAAATCATCTCCCAAAGGGACCTTTTCCAGATACAGCCGCCCAAGGGGGAGGCAAAAAAAACAAAAGAATTGGAAGAGGAGGAAAAGGTAGCACCCATCACACAACTGAAGCTAAAGCTGCTTGGCACCATGATCGGCAGAGGGATCATCCCTTTTGCCATTATTCTGGACCAGAGGAGCAGGAAGCAGGACCTTTACACAGAGGGAGACCAGATCGGTCCTGCACAGCTCATCAAGATCTATCGCCACAAGGTTATCCTGCTGCATGATGGCAATGAAGAGATGCTCCTGGCCTTCGATCAGTTGGATGACTCCCTTGATGCCTCACTGGCTGTGGATGATGCATCCTCCACAGACGAGCAAACCGAACCCGCAAAACTGCCCACCAGAGTAGGGAAGAAGATCGGCACGAATCACTGGGTTCTGGCGAGGGACGAGGTCCAGGATGTGATCACTAATTCGAGCCAGCTTCTCACGCAGGTCAGGATCATCCCCCATTTTGCCAAGGGAAAAATGGATGAGCCGGATGGATTCCAGGTGGCCAATATCAAGCCCCGGAGTTTTTTCGACATGATGGGCTTGAGGAACGGGGATGTGATCAAGTCTGTCAACAGAGAACCGATAGACAATCCTGAAAAGGCATTCGAGGCCTATCAAAAATTCAAACAGGAACCGCAGATAGAGGTTGTTGTACTGAGGAATAACAGGGAGATGACCCTAAAATATGACATTAATGATTAGCTTTTTAATACAATGAATACAAACGAGCAAAAGAGGGAATCCAGATGAAAATTCCACCCAAATCCAAAAGGCCATCCCTGATTTTTGTCCTGATCCTCGGCCTCAGTCTCTTTTTATTCTTTATATCAGAGGGATACAGCCCGGCTGAGCCCCTGAGGCCAATCAAACTGGCCCAGAATGACACCCTGCAACTCCCGGATCAGGTGAAAAAAAATGCATCCAAAAATGTAACCCTGGATTTTAATAATGTGGATATCAAACTGGTCATCAAATTCATGAGTGACCTTCTGGGCAAGAACTTCCTGATTGACGATAACGTGAAGGGAAATGTCACCATCATCTCCCCACAGGCCGTGCCTGTGGACGAGGCATATAGGGTCTTTGAATCCATTTTGGAGGTCAAGGGATTTGCAGCCATTCCTTCAGGATCGATCATCAAAATCGTTCCCACGCGGGACGCCTTTAGTAAAAACATCGAAACCAGGACCGAATCGCAGGTGAAGAGGATTAAACCCGAGGACACATATATCACACAACTGATACCTATCGAACATGCGGATGTGAATGAAATCAAGACGGTGGTCTCATCCCTGATCTCCAAGGAAACAAAGCTCATTACCTACGGGCCCACCAATACCCTCATCCTGACCGATACCCTCTCCAGTATCGACCGCCTGGTAAAGATCATCAAAGAGATCGACGTACCTTCCGAAGAGACAAGGATCGAGATCGTGGCGCTGCAGTATGCGGCCCCGGATGTGATTGCCAATGAGGTCTTGAAGGCCATCGGCGATCAGAAGTTGACCCGAGCTGTCGGCAGGTCGAAAAGGCGCACGGTGGTGCCCAAGGAAGCCACCAAAATGAAGATCATCCCTGATGAGCGGACCGGTTCTCTCATCGTTGTAGCCCAGGAAGAGGAAATGGAGACCGTCTTGGAGCTGATTGAAATGCTGGACATCCCTACCCCCAGGGGAAAGGACAATATCAGGGTTCGCGCCCTGAAGAATTCAAAGGCGGAGGATGTGGCAAAGGTCCTGGGCAATATTATCAGCCAGCAGAGAGCCCAGGCCAAGAAAGGTGGGGCCGAGGCCGCTCCTCTGATCGAGGGCTCTCAGGTCACGGCAGACAAGGCGACCAATTCTCTTATCATCACTGCCCCCCCTCAGGACTATGAGATTCTCTCCAGGATTATCGATGAACTGGATGTAATGCGCACACAGGTGCTTGTGGAAGCCCTTATCGCGGAAGTGACCTTCGGGAAGCAGAAGGAACTTGGTGTGGAATGGCGTGCGGGTGTGGAGAAGATTACTTCCGATGGCTCCGGGAGTGAGTATCAGGGATTCGGCGGGACCAGTTTCGGGCAGATTGCATCAGTGCAATCCGGTGTCATCTCCGGAGATCTGCCACAGGGGATGTTCCTGGGTGTGGCCAAGGGCACCATCAAGGTGGGGGGCATCGAGTTCCCCAACGTGGCTGCATTGATCAGGGCATATCAGCGGGATCAGGATGTCAATATTCTCTCCACCCCCCATATCCTGACCACCGACAACGAGGAGGCCAAGATCCATGTGGGACAGTCCATCAGCTATCCCAGAAGTGAGATCTCGAATAACATCACCACACAGTCATATATATATAAGGATGTGGGCATTACCCTGAAACTTACCCCTTATATCAATCCGGATGGTTACGTGAAACTGGAGATCTCCCTCAAGATCGACAATGTGATCGCAGGCAGTTCTACGGATGCGCCATGGACGACCAAAAGGGAGGCAGAGACCACTGTGGTGGTTCGCGACCAGCAGACCGTGGTCATCGGCGGATTATTGAAGGATGATCAGTCCGATACTTACAACCGCGTCCCATGCCTCGGAGAGATCCCACTGCTGGGATGGCTCTTCAGAAGTATGGCCAAACGGAAGGATAAGACCAACCTCCAGGTTTTCCTGACCCCCCACATCATCCGGACGCCGGAGGATCTTCTGGCACTGACCCTTGAAAAAAGCTCATCCCTGGAGAAGGAGGATATAAAACTGGATCTGCTGGATGAGAAGGTCACCCCGTCTCAGACACCCGCTCAAGGCACTGAATTGGAAACAGGAGTGTCTGAAGAAAGGGCCGACACAGAAACCGCACCGGAAGATTTCGGAATCCCGGGAGATTCCGGAACGAATGATCAAAATAGAGAAAATATCGAAACTCAAAAAAATACCTCCGGAAGAAGGGAATAGATAAAAGGGATAGTGAACAAAGCATGGACCCATTGATCGATCATATCGAAGGCATCCTCCTGAAAGAGAATATCATAACCCAGGAAGAGCTGGATCAGGCCCAATCGCACAGAAAGGAGAGGGGGGAAACCCTGCTTCAGTCCCTTTATAGCCTGGGAGGGGAAACAGAAGAGAGGATATTGAAGGGCCTCGGGGGATATTTCCATATGCCCTATCAGGAAACCATAACCCAGGACCTGGACCCTTCACTCATCGAAAACATCCCTTTCCATTTTGTCAAAAAGAATCTGATCATACCTATTAACCGAACCAACGGCATCATCCGGGTGGCCATATCCAATCCCGTCAATCTTCAACCCCTGGATGACATCCGTCTCCTCACAGGGTGCCATGTAGAGCCCGTGCTTTGCCCTGTGGATGAGATCAATGAAGCCATCAACCGGATCTATCACCATGCTCCGGAAACCGCGGAAAAAATGGTTCAGGACCTGGACAAGCAGGATCTGGGGCTTATCACCGAACTGGGCGACCAGCCGAAAGACCTTTTGGACCTGGTGAATGAGGCGCCCATCATCAAGCTGGTCAATCTGATCCTTGTCCAGGCCATCAAGGAAAGGGCCAGCGATGTCCATATCGAGCCCTTCGAGCAGGACCTTAGGGTGAGATACCGGATCGACGGGGTGCTTCACGACACACTCACCCCTCCGAAACGTTATCATACGGCCATTATCTCCAGGATCAAGATCATGTCCAAGATGAATATAGCGGAAAAAAGGCTTCCCCAGGATGGCAGGATCAAGATCCGGGTGGGTGACTCGGAGATCGATATCCGTGTATCAACTGTTCCCACGGCCTTCGGAGAAAGGGTGGTCATGCGTCTCCTGGACAAACATGGCTCCATGCTCCGTTTGGAGGAACTGGGGATGAGCGGTTACACCCTGAACAAGATGAACGATATCATCCATAGAAGCCACGGGATTATCCTTGTCACAGGCCCCACCGGAAGCGGAAAGACAACAACCCTTTACGCGGCACTCACCAAGATCAACTTTGCGGACAAGAATATCATTACCATCGAAGATCCCATTGAATATCAGTTGGACGGCATCGGCCAGATCCAGGTGATGCCGAAAATCAATCTCACATTTTCAAACGGTCTGAGGTCCATACTCAGACAGGACCCGGATGTGATCATGGTGGGCGAAGTCAGGGATCTGGAGACAGCGGAAATCGCTATCCAGGCGTCCCTCACAGGGCATTTGGTCTTCTCGACGCTGCATACCAATGACTCTGCCGGTGCTGTGACCCGGTTGATCGATATGGGCGTCGAAGCCTATCTGGTTTCATCCTCAGTGATTGCCATCCAGGCACAGAGGCTGGTAAGGCTTGTATGTCCCCACTGCAAGGAGGCATACCACCCTGATTCGAGCAGTTTGAAGGATATCGGTCTGAAACCATCGGACCTTTCCAAAGGGGTCATCTACCGGGAGAAGGGATGCCCGGAGTGCATGCATACCGGGTATCGTGGCAGGACAGGGATATATGAACTCCTGATGATGGACGATAAGATCAGACGCCTGACCATGCAAAGGTCGGAGTCCAATATCATCAAAAAGGAGGGGATAAACTCCGGCATGAAGACCCTCAGGCAGGACGGGGCTGAAAAGGTGCTGGCAGGGCTGACAACCATCCAGGAGGTCCTGAGGGTCACACAGGAGGATGTCTTTTAGTTTCCTATGGCGGTCTATGAATACAAAGCACTGAATACACAGGGGAAAACGATCCGCGGGGTGATCGATGCCTCCACCACCATGGAGGCGCGATCCAAACTCAGACGCGATGGCATCTTTGCCTTTGAGCTGAATGTGGCTGAAATGGAAAAGGCGGCATCAGAAAAGCGCCTGTTTTCCCTCGGTTTCTTCCATTGGGTCAAAAAGGGTGAGATCGCAGTACTGACACGCCAGCTTGCCACCCTGCTCAAGGCCGGGCTTCCCCTGGATCAATCCCTCACCGCTCTTATCGACCAGGTGGAATCCGAGTCCCTCAAGAAGATCGTGATCCAGATCAGAGAGAAGGTGAAAGAGGGAAACGCCTTTTCCGACGCCCTTGCAGAGCACCCCAGGGTTTTCTCCGACCTTTACTGTCACATGATCAGAGCGGGAGAGGCCAGCGGGGCACTGGACCTGGTCCTCGATCGTCTGGCATCCTTTCTGGAACAAAGCATTCAGCAACAGCGAAAGATCCGGGCGAGCCTGGCATATCCCATCCTGATGATGATTATCGGTGTGGCGGTGATTATTTTCCTGATGATCTTTGTGATACCGACCATCACAGGCATCTTCAGCGAGATGAGCCAGCAGTTGCCCATGCCGACCCAGATCCTGATTTCCACCAGCCACTTTATCAAGAACTTCTGGTTGCCCATTGCCGTCGCAATCTTTGCCCTGTATATCTTTCTGCGCCGCTATTTCAAAACGGAATCCGGGAGGATCGTCAAAGACACCCTGAACCTGAAGATCCCAATATTCGGCGGACTGCGAAAAAAATTTGCAGTGGCGCGTTTTGCCCAGACCATGGGCACTCTGATCAGCGGGGGGCTTCCCATCCTGGATGCCCTCAGGATCGTGCGTCATATCGTCAATAATGAGGTGATGGCCAGGGTTATCGATCGGGTGGCTATAAGCGTTCAGGAGGGTGAAGAGATTGCCCCAACCTTGAAAAGGGAGGGCTTATTCCCCCCGATTGTGGTCCATATGATCTCTGTGGGTGAAAAAAGCGGCCAGATGGAGGAAATGCTCCAGAATATTTCAGAGTCATATAATGCCGAGGTTGAGGCCACCATCGCCGGTCTCACCTCCGTGCTCGAGCCCCTGATCATATTGATCATG
>JBLIRM010000011.1:0-31818 GCA_049472295.1 bacterium
TAAAACTCTTTGAGGAGGAGGCATCCACCGGCGGTCATCCCACAGAGGAGATCGTGGATTATCTTGCCATTTATAACACTAATGGTTCGAGCAGCGTGCCGGTCGATGGAACGGACACCCCCTACGCCCTGGACACGGCCTGGATCGACTCGGCATTCTCGCAGGTGGGGACCTCTGCCCTTATGATCCAGGAGGAGACCTCTCTGGATGCCGAGCTTGCCCACAACCCGGAAAAGATCGCTGTGCTCCGGATGGCCGATATGCTCTTCGCCCAGGATGTGAGCTGCTATGATCCTGATACGGGAGCATTGCGCCGTGACGATGTGGATACTGACGCCGACGGTCTGGTCAATTCGGTGGACCCGGATGACGATGATGATGGTATGCCGGATGACTGGGAGATAGCCCACGGCTATGACCCGCTGGACAGTTCGGATGCCTCGGTTGATGAGGATGGAGACACCCTGCCCAGGGTGGCCGAGTTTCAAATGGCTACCAGTCCCACAACAGGTGACAGTGATGGGGACGGGGTGCCGGACGATAAGGATGCCTTCCCTGCGGATGCTTCCGAATGGGCGGACGCGGATGGCGATGGAACGGGTGACAATGCGGACCCGGATGACGACAATGACTATGTAGCGGACGCAAAGGATGCCTTCCCATTCGATCCAACCGAATGGAGGGACTCGGACGGGGACGGCACGGGTGACAATGCGGACCCGGACGATGACAATGACGGTGTGGCAGATGAAGAGGATGCCTTTCCCTTTGATAAAGACAGATCCGGCATGCAATCCATGGGCATTGCCACCATAGACCACGACTGGCAGGCCATCGGGCTTCCTGGCACCTATCAGAATCCAGTGGTCATTGCCGGCCCGCCCACCTTACATGAAACTGATACGGGCGTGGTGCGTATCCAGGGGATAACACCTACCGGCTTTGATGCATGTTTTCAGGAATGGGATGATCCGAACGGCAGCCACGCTTCCGAAGCAATGCCCTATCTGGTCATGGAAGAAGGAATCTTCACCAAGGCAGACGGAAGTACTTGGGAGGCAGGCTCATTTCATCTCTCCGGCTCCGGGCCTGGCAGTTTCGTCTTCCGGACCTTCAAGGCCTCTTTTGCCGGGTTTCCGGCCCTCCTACTCACCATTCAGACCGCCAATCACTCAAGGGCTGTCATGGTACGGGCAGAGGAGATCACAGCAGAAGGGTTCAGTGTGGCATTGTTCGGGAAAGAGACGGAATGGACCGATCATGGAACGGAAAAGGTGGGATACCTTGCAGTCTTTGCGCCCCCCGGCGGACCGGGCACCATCGTAATGAACTGGGTCGATACGGCCTACAGCACCGACTCCATTCAGGTTGGCTTTGAATTCACGCCTGTGGGCACCCCTGCGGGCATTACGGCCCTGATGATGCAGTGGGCAACCCCCCTGGAGAATGCCACCACCCCCGGCACCGAGACAGTCGCCATCCTGCAGGTGGAGGAACATATCTTCGCCCAGGTGGTATCCATGGTGGATGCAAACACAGCCACCCTGCGAAGGGATGACAGGGACATCGATGGTGACGGCATTGTGGATTCCGTTGATGAGGATGATGACGGAGATGGTCTGTCCGATATCGAGGAACTGGCAGCCGGCACTGATCCGGCCGACCCGGATACCGACGATGATGCACTCAATGACGGGGACGAAATTGCAGCAGGGACCGATCCCCTCAATCCCGATACCGACGGTGACTGCTTCACCGATGGTGAGGAAACCAATTCAGGCACTGATCCCAATAATCCGCAGGATTATCCATTAAAAGATCATCATCCCCATGCGGATATCACACTGGCAAGCCTCGATTTCGGAGGCATCATGGCAGGGAGCACATCCGCACCCCTCAGCATCCAAATCACCAATACGGAGCCTATCCCATTTGTCGTTTCGGATATCGTTCTCTCCGATCAAACCAATTTTGTTTTGGATATGGCCGAGGGCACCAATCCACTCGGAACACCACCTCAAACCATCTGTCCCGGTGAAAACCGGACACTCACCATGACGTTTGTTCCGGAATCCATGGGGGAGAAAACCGCCACACTCACCATCCATTCGAATGACCCGCTGACCCCGGCCTTTTCGGTCCTATTGTTCGGAACCGGGTTGACTCCCAGGATGAAAGTAACACCTTCAAGGATCGATTTTGGCAAAGTGCAGGTGGGCCAGAGATCAGAGCATTCGGTTCTCACCATATCAAACACGGGAAACGCACCACTCCAAATAACTCAGATGTTGTTATCGTATAACAGCCACTTTGCACTGGATGTCAATGGAGGCCCGAACCCCTGCAGCAGCATGACACCTGTCATCCCCGGAGGGAGCAGCCGCACCATGACCATTACCTTCTCCCCTTCATCCAGAGGGAAAAAAAATGTAACATTAGCAATTGATTCGGATGACCCGGACAATCCAAGCCAGACGGTCTCACTGACCGGTCAGGGGGAAGAAGGTGATTTTTCAACCCTGCAGGGCTTCACCGGTGGTTATTCGCATTTCCAGCCCTCCGGTTTCAAAGTGCCCATGCAGGGGATACAGGATCATTCCCTGCTCAGTAATATGCTGAATTATTATGCCTCTTTTAACTATAGCCTTTTTCAATCCCAATCTTTACCGAATTATTCTCGCTCTTTTAATCAGCTTAAATGGCAACCTTATTTTAATGATATCAAGAGATATCCGGGTCAGCTCTATCCGAATACCCTGCGTCTCGGCCAGAAGGATTTCAAATTCGCACCCAATACCCTTTTTGGATCCATGCCCGCAACATTTCTGAAATGACGATGATACCACTCGAAGGAAAGGGTGAAGGATTTATACCCAGCTGCAATCAGAGAATTTTAAAGTCATTGATAGGGTGAGCCGAAGCCCCGAGCAAAGCGAAAGGGACAGCAACGTGGCAGTCTCTGATTAAGATTACTTGGATACTCCCTCGCTACAATCGCGGCTTTAGCTTAGAGCAATGACATTTTTTGGATCTCTTATGATTCCATCAATCATAGAGTAGATAGGATTTCCTTAGGTCGGAGAAACGATCCAGATCCTTCTGCCAGCTTTTCACGATCTCTTTGATATCAACGCCTTTTTCAAGGGCTTCTCTTATCTTTACGGTTCCCATGATTTTATCCATGTATTCATTGTGGAATCTGAAATCTTTGGGATACATATTAATGATGGTCCGAATGATATGAAGCGTGGATTCAAAGGGCCTGTAACGACTTCTGTCCTTCACGTGGATCTGGGCGCCTCCGCAAAGCTCCTCCCGATATTTTGAAAAGGTGGGTGTAAACCATGATTCCCTGAACAGAATGCCGGAAAGGTTGAGATGGTTGAGTCTTCTGGTGAGTTCATATCCGTCGATCCAGGGGGCGCCGAATAGCTCGAAGGGCTTGGTGGTGCCCCTGCCTTCGGATACATTGGTGCCCTCCAGATATACCTGGCCTGAATAGACCGTAGCCGTATCCAAGGTGGGCATATTGGGCGAAGGCATAATCCATGGCAGGGATGTATCGTCAAACCACATCCCTCTCTGCCACCCCTTCATGGGTATGACTCTCAGATTGGCCTTCTTCTCCAGAAAACGATCGTTGAAGAGCAATGCAAGTTCCCCGATTGTCATGCCATGCCTCACCGGTATCGGATAAAGTCCGACAAATGAGCTGAATCCCGGATAATCGATCAACGGGCCCTCCATATCCATACCGTTGATGGGATTCGGCCGGTCAAGAACGATCAAATCGATTGCATTCTCAGCACACGCCTGCATACAAAAAGCCATGGTAGCCACATAGGTATAGATCCTCGTGCCCACATCCTGAATATCAAAGATCAGAGAATCGATCTCTTCGATCATGGAGCGCTCCGGGAGCTTCCCCTCTTCCTTTGTATCAAAGGAACGCATGTAGGCATCGATATCTTTCAGCATCCCTGCCGCCGGTTTTCTGGATTGACCATAGAGGCTGAATACTGGGAGGTTGTATTTCTCGTCCATGTAGAAGGGTACGTACTCCCCTGCCTGGGCATTGCCTCTGGCCCCATGTTCGGGTCCGTATAAGGCCACAAGATTGACGGCCGGATTTCTATGGAAGATATTAATGTTGCTTTCCAGATGGCTGTCCACACCGGTCGGGTTGGTGACAAGGCCGATCCTTTTGCTCCGGACCAGGTCCAGTTGCTCTTCCAGAAATACCTCTATACCGGGTTTGACCTTGTTCAATTTATCCATAAAGTTAAATACTATTACATTATATAATATTATTTTATATGCATTTTTAAATCAGTTCTTAAAGTAAAATCTTAAGAATTGATTCCAAAACTCACATTTTCTGTTAAATATCCCCCTGGTCTGGATGAATACCGGTAAGCGGATGGAAAGGCATCAACGCCCTGTGGGTTGTTTGATCTTGTTAAGAAGCCTTTCTGCATCCTCTTTGTCAGCAAAAACCTTGGACCGGCTTAGTGCCTGTTCCAGATTTTCTGATGCAGCCGATGGGTTTCCCACTGCAAAATGAACCTCTCCGAGATGATAAAGAATGGTGGGATTCTCAGGCAATAATAAAACGGCCTTCTTGAGGACATCGAGGGCCTTTTCATTTTTTTCATTCTTGAATAAAATCCATCCATACGTATCAAGGACCATTCCGTTTTCCGGAGCAATCGATGCCGCTTTTTGGGCCATTTCAAAAGCCCGTCTCTGATCGCCGCTTTCGGAAAGTAGTACGGCAAGATTGTTGAGTGCATATGCATGGTCGGGTTTCTTTGCAATGATCTCCTCATAGAGCCTTAAGGCCTTCTTATTTTCATGATCATCCTGATAGAGTGAAGCAAGATAAAACTGATTTGAGATATTATCCGGATAAACTTCAACCAGCTTTTGGGCCGTTTCAATGGCAGCCTTTCGGTCCCCTTTTTGTCCATATGCCAAACTTAATGCCTTTAAAATGCTCGCATCTCTGGGAGCGATCGAAAGTGCCTTATTGAATTGAGCAATTGCAGGATCATATTTTTTGACAAAGCCGTAAAATAACCCGAACCTGTAAAATGAAAAAGGATTATCAGGATATTTCAGTGACATGTCTTGAAAGGTCTTTTCAGCCATCTCGAATTCCCCGCTCATCTGATAAGCCGAACCGAGCAGATCATATACCTGGGGGGAGACCTGATCGGATGCCATGAGCTCCTTATAGATTAAAATGGCCCCCGGATAATCTCTCTGAGCTAAATATACATCTGCAATCCTTTTCAAGATTAATCCGGGATTTTCACTTAAATCTTTTGCCTTTTGATAAAAGGTTAGTGCTTTATCGTATGCTTTCATTTCAAAAAGGGTTTCACCCATCTGAAAGTAGCCTGTAGACCATTCCGGTTTGATCTTGATGACCTCTTCTAATTCTGTAATTGATTGCTGATATTTTTCGATTTCCCGGTACGCTATTCCAAGGGCCAGATGTGCCCTTTCTGTTTCAGGTTCAAGCCGGAGGGCGATATCGAACTCCTTTATTGCGCTGTCCGTTTTCTTTGATCCAAGATAGGCGGTGCCTAAGACAATATGGGCTATCGAATCCTTATTGTCTTTGGTGACTACATCCTGAAGCAATTTAATGGCCTTATCAAACTCTTTTGCCCTGTTGTACAATCGTGCCAGATTGATTTTGATCCCGATATAATCGGGCGGTGTGCCTATGATACCCTTCTTATAATGATCCATGGCAAATTCATATTTTCCTTCTTCTTCATAGATCATTCCCAGTCGTTGATGTGCCCTACGATTTTTTGGATTTATCTCTATACTCTTCTCAAATTGATCCTTTGCTTTCTGTAATTCATCTTTGGCCATGTAAACATCACCAATCTTGGTCATCGCGGAACTCTGGTCTGGATTCAGATCAACCGCCTTATTAAGCGCCTTAAGGCCCTCATCGATATCCCCTTTCACTACCAAGGCGGCACCCAGGATTTCATATGCAGGGGCTGAATTCGCATTCCCCTTTATAAAATCCTTCACGCTCTCGATGGCCTCCTCATATTTCCCTGCATTGAGAAGTTTCAGGGCATCCGAGAGTGTCACATCTTTGGGAGAGATGAAGAGAGGCTCCTGAAGAAACTCTTCCATAGGTAGACTACCCGGTTTCTGTAACTCCTTGTATGGGTCCATGATGCCAATGGCTAAAGAAACATCGCATCTAAGAAAAGAGAGAAAAATAATACCAATAATCAATATAGCGAACCAGAATATATCCCTTTTAAATCTCATCTTTCACATCCTTTTTTTTATAATTTCCTGCCTCACACCCCGACTAAACCACAGCAAGCCCTAAAAGTGTGGAACCTTATATCCGGCTTTGGAGAGAGGAAATCTTTGTAATGGTTCTTCTTCTTTTTGATCGGTTTCTAAATCAGTCAAAAACACTTAATTACAGAATTGTGATTTTTAATATATGGAATATCCGACCCTGCCTGAAGCCCACCGGTAAAAATTTGAGGTGTAATGGTTTGATATATTATAATGAATATCAACCTTTAACAACGAAAACATTTTAACAAACATTAAAAAAACAATCAATCATACAATATCGATTTAATCTCCCATGATAATCCATAAACCATTCTTGCTCTATTGTAATCGATTGGGATGGGGTCTTATGCCCCCGACCTCTTACAATAAAAAAGAAAAAAGCAGGTGAGAATTGCCACCTGCTTTTTCCTTATATAAAAAACAAACTTATTTCTAGGTGCGTTTTTTAATGGCGAATCCGAAGATACCCATCATGGCAATAGACAGGAGAAGCATTGACGGTTCGGGAACACCCACATTAATATGGTCTGCTTCAGTTGCCACCCTGCCTCCGTCCACGGTGCCATAGAGATTAAAATCATAGGTGCCCGCGGCATCCCCTGTAAAAGTCACGTTAAAATTAAATGTTCTTGCCACAGAACGATCATAACTGCCACTATAGGACCCGGGAGCGGCAGTAACTGTCACGCCAACCGGCACTTCACTCAAATCAAGGCCGACTGTGCTGTATGTGGTAAAAACACTGGTAATGGCTGCTTGAATCGTGTCAACAATACTGTTAGTATCAATGCCGGGATAATACGCACCCCCTGTTGCAGCGGCGATTCTTGTAGCCTGGCCATAGGCATCCAAGGTGCCTACATCTATTGCCTCTACAACAATACTTTTGGATTGCAGTGCAGCAGTAGCACTTGCTTCGGTAACACCACCACTGGGATCATGGCCCGGAGCATCGCCAAACCATACAAGAATACGGGTAGATCCGGCTCTCCACGAAGTATTATTTGAAAGCTGATCGAGTGCGAACAATTCTGCTTCTGCATAGTCACCACCGCCAGTTGCAGCCCACGCATTAATACCCGTCTGTGCTAAAGCCTGGCTGGAAGTGATATCCTGATTCAATCTGTATGCATAACTATCAGTAAAATCCTTGTATTCACCAACCGCAAAGGCCACATCACCTAATCCAGCGGTACTGGACAAAATGCTTGAAGCACTGGCTTGGACTGCAGCAATTTGATAATACATGCTTCCCGTGGTATCGGCCAGGAAATAGACATCGACTTTTGATGTGGTTGGTGTTCCTGCATCAACTGTGACCGTTTTGGTGACGCTCATGCTATCCCCGACACCCAGAGTAGCCGAAACGCTAGTGGGTGTAATCGAGTCAGCACGTGCAGTCATCGGGATAAGGACCAACGCGCAAATGACACTGAATAAAACTAATTTTTTGAAAGCTTTCATGCTCCCCCCTTAAGTAATATATAAAGGTTTGTGATTTAGTTAGTGATCATTACCCACGATTAAATCATTTACATATAAACCCTCCTCCAGTTTTCTAAGCCTCTTCAAGAGAAAAGGCAAAGGATTTTTTGTTGCTTTCAAGAAATAATGACAATGTGGTAATTTCTTCCTGAGGTGAAAGGTTTTATGAATCCTAACGATTCTTGAGTAACCATACTTGGAGGCACTCTATCTGTTGAAATCTATTCATTTATATATGTATTACAAAAGGCATGCCAAAGACAGGCTATAGATTGGAAATTTTAATAAATCTTTGATTTGATTATCAAAAATCAGTAAAAAGGATGACCTGTGAGTGAATGGTGTGGATAAAATAGTAAAGAAAACCAACAGATTCATATGGGGAATAGCTTCATATTCAACAAATACAATAAATTACAATTATATAAAAATCCGACAGTATAGGAATATATCCTGACAGTCACATTGTTCTTCTGGTCTATTTGTTGTATCTACTCAAAAATTCAAAAAATAATCTTTTGGACAAACATTCATTTTTCTCCCGATGATGGAAACAAATTTCAAAAAACTTGACAATAAAGGCCAAACAATCATATGGTTAGAAAAAGGAGGAATCAGAGCATGCGACGACATATCTACTCATGGACGGTCTTGCTTGTCATGCTTATGCTTATCAGAGGCACAGCAAGGGCTGCAGGGGAGCATGATGTCATGAAAGTTGTGAGGCAGATCGATGAGCTTTACCGGAGCAGCTCCAGTTTTGCCGAGGTGGAGATGGAGATCGTCACCCCTCACTGGCAGCGGACCCTGAGGATGAAGATCTGGTCCGAGGGGATGAAAAAGACCTTTATCCGAATCCTCTCCCCCAAAAAGGAAATGGGCGTGGGCACTCTGCGCATCGGGAACGAGATGTGGAACTACCTGCCCAAGACCAACAAGGTGATCAAGATCCCCCCTTCCATGATGATGAGCTCCTGGATGGGATCGGATTTTACCAATGACGACCTGGTGCGGGAATACACCTTTCTGGAGGACTATCGCTTCAATCTCTTCACACCGGAGGAGGCCGAAGAGGACCTCCTCTATGTGGAATGCAGGCCCAAGGAGGGAGTGCCGATTGTATGGGATAAAGTCACCATTGCGGTCCGGAAAGCCGACTACATCCCGGTTTGGCAGAAATATTACGACGAGAAGGGAACTGTGATGCGTATCATGCACTTCAGGGATATCCGGAGCTTCGGCAACCGCCTGATACCTGCTGTGCTGGAGATGGTTCCCCAAAACAAGGAGAAGCACAAGACAGTGATCCGCTATCTGGATATCGAATTCGATCTGGAGATCGCTAAGGATGTCTTCTCTTTGAGAAACCTGAGGGAGAAGATATAATAGACAAACATTCATGCCCTTTCAGGCACCACTAGGAATGAAAATAAGGTTCTATTTTTAGGAACAAAGGAGGCTTATATCCATGATGATGTGCAGGATTGCCTTCAGGAACATCTTCCGCCACAAGCGGCGCTCCGTGCTGACGGCCCTGACCATGCTGGGGGGATTCGTGCTGGCGGCCGTGGCCATCGGCTGGGCGGACGGGGCCTACAACAACATCATCAATATGTTCACCCGCAACCGCCTGGGGCACATACAGATCCATGCGAAGGGCTATCTGGACAAGCCCTCGCTTTATAAAAACATCGACAGGGTGGACCAGTTAGGTAAAAAGATTTTGGAAGTGACAGGTGTGGAGGCCTGGAGCCCCAGGCTTTATTCAGCGGGTCTGGCCTCCGTTGGGGATAAGAGTGCAGCAGTGCAGATCATGGGTGTGGACCCGGTGCTGGAGAATATGGCCACTAACTTCGACCTGAAGGTAATAAAGGGGTCAACCCTTTCCAGAGAGGCATCCATGGAGGTCCTGCTGGGAAAGGGGCTTGCCAGGACCCTGCAGGCTGAGGTGGGAGACGAGGTGGTGATCCTATCCCAGGCAGCGGACGGGTCCCTGGCCAACGACCTCTACCAGTTGACAGGGATCGTGGAGAGCGGTGACGAGGGCCAGGACAGCATGGGCTTCTATCTGCACCTCCGGGATGCCCAGGAACTGCTGGTAATGGAGGGCAGGGTGCACGAGATAGTTATCATTGCCCAGAGGCTCGACCGGGTGCGCGCCCTCAGCCGGGAGATCTCGGAGGCCATCAGCCGGCCCGATCTGGCTGTGGCACCCTGGCAGGAGTTTGCCAAGTCCTTTTACACCGCCATGAAGGCGGACAAGATGGGGAACTGGATCATGATCTTCATCATTATCCTGATCGTGGCCATCGGGGTGCTGAATACCGTGCTCATGTCCGTGCTGGAGCGGCAGCGGGAGTATGGTGTGCTGAAGGCCCTGGGCACCCGGCCAAGGCAGATCCTGGCCCTAGTGATCTACGAGATCACGATGCTGGCCATCTTCAGCATTGCAGCCGGCTCCGGCCTGGCATACCTGGCCAACAAATGGCTTTCCAGGCACGGGATCACCCTGTCGGAGCCCTTCTCTTACGGAGGGATGACCTTTCACACCATGTATTCGATGATCAATGTAAAGAGCTTTGTGGTCCCGGCCCTGGCGGTTCTGGGCACCGCCACCCTGGTGAGCCTTCTGCCTGCGGTCAAGGCGGCCCGCACTGCGCCGGCCAAGACCATGCGGGCCGTATAGGGGAATGCCATGTTCATGATGCTGAGACTCGCATGGAGAAACATCTTCAGAAACAAACGCCGGACACTTATTGCGGGCACTGCCATCGGCATCGGTCTGGCTGCCATGATATTTGTGGATGCCCTCTGGGAAGGGATGGAGGAGAACATGATCCGCACGGTGACCGACACCTTTATCGGGGAGGCCCAGATCCATGCGGAGGGATTCCGGGAGACCAGGGAGGTGGAGCGCACCATCCGGCGGCAGGAGCAGGTCATCGCGGACCTCCGAAAAGAGCCTGTGGTGGCCAGGTTTACACTGCGGGCCATGAGCCCCGGGATGATAAGCTCCCCTGCCAACCTGAGCGCTATTCAGATGGTTGGGGTGCAGCCGGAGACCGAACAGGAGATCTCCAGGATCGACGAGGCCATTGTGAAGGGGGACTTCTTTTCCGGAGATAGCCCCCAGAGCCTGGTCATGGGCAGCAAGCTGGCGGAACTTCTGGAGGTAGACGTGGGAGACCGGGTGGTGGTCACCGTGGCCCAGGCGGAAACCGGGGACCTCTCCCAGGAGATGTTCCGGGTCTCCGGGATCTACCGCTTCAATACGGATGATATGGACAATGGGATGGCCTTTGTCAGGCTTTCCAAGGCCAGGGAGATGCTGGGCCTGGGGGGGGCGGTGCACGAGATCGCCATCGATTTCACAGACAGGGGATTCGCCCGGGAGGAGCAGAATCCCTTCTGGCAGAAATTCTCCGAAGGGGGGAACGAGGCCCTGGGTTGGCCGAAGCTCTTCCCCCAGCTTGCTGCCATGTTCGAATGGTCCCAGTACAGCATCCTGATCGTGAGCGTGATCCTCTTTGCCATCATCGCCCTGGGAATAGTGAATACCCTGTTTATGGCCCTGTACGAGCGGATGTTCGAGTTCGGGGTCCTGCGGGCTATCGGCACCCGACCATTCAGGATATGGCAGATGGTGGTCTCCGAGGCCGGGGCCCTGGCCATCCTGAGCATCGGCCTGGGGATGGTTCTGGGATTACTTGTGACCGCCATCTTTGCCCGGGTGGGTATCGACTACCGGGGGATCGAGATGGGAGGGATGACGGTGCAGGACCTCATCTACCCTGTCCTTTACCTGAGACAGTTCATTGTATATCCGCTGTGGGTGTTGATATTTACCATGATCGTGGGGACCTATCCCGCCACATCCGCTGCCCGTCTGAAGCCCGCGGAGGCCATGAGAAAAAGCCTGTAGGAGGATGTTATGACCGAAGAAAAGAACAGCGCCATAATCGAAACCCAGGGAGTAAGGAAGGTCTATCAGTCCGACGGGGTGGCGGTACAGGCGATCCGGGGAATCGATATCCGGATCCTCAAGGGCGATTTCGCTGCCATCGTGGGTCCCTCAGGCTCAGGAAAGACCACCTTCCTGAACATAATCTCCGGGCTGGACGAGCCCTCCGAAGGGAAGGTATGGCTTAAAGGAAGGCCGCTTTATGAGATGAGCGGCGGGGAACTCTCCGACTTCCGCAGGGACCACATAGGGTTTATCTTCCAGGCCTACAACCTGATCCCTGTCCTCACTGCCAGGGAGAACATCGAGTATGTCATGCTCCTGCAGGGGGTGCCCAAAAAGGACCGAGAGGAGCGGGTGCGGGAGATCCTGAAGGAGGTGGACATGGAGGGCTATGCCGACCGCCTCCCCTCAAAGCTCTCCGGAGGCCAGCAGCAACGGGTGGCTGTGGCCAGAGCCATGGTATCCCGGCCGGAGCTTATCCTTGCGGATGAGCCTACAGCCAACCTGGATTCCAAGACCGGTTCCAGACTCCTGGACATGATGAAGGAGTTGAACGAAAAAACCGGGATGACCTTTGTCTTCTCCACCCACGATCCAATGATCATGAAGCGGGCACAACGGCTCATCGTTTTAAAGGATGGTGAGATCGCAAGCGATGAGAAGAGGACATAAGGGATGAGATCATCCCTGTTGATCCTTCGGCGGTTGTTTCCCTGCCGAGGGCTGTGTTTCATCCTCTGCCTGCTGCTCCTCTGCGGTCCTTTGCTGACATTGGAATCATTCCAGCGCAACTACCTGCCGGAGTACCTCTGTAAGCTGTTCCTGACGATGTCTCCCCTGCCCTGCCCTGCTTATGCATCAGACCTAGTCACTATCTCCGGATATGTAAAGAACTTCTCCATGGTGTTCGATGAACCGGATGCCATGGAGGATGGGAATGGATCTCCCATAGGTGCCGTGAATACCCGACTGCGTCTTAAGCTTGCCGTCCGGCCCGATGGCCCACTTAACTTCCATGCGGCATACGACCTTTCCCCCAGGATCCAGGACCCCTCCCTTTTTAAGAAATCCCCCTATCCATTTGCCATGGACCCCTCTTCCTACCGGGTAGAAGATTTTGATACACTCATCACCCCCAAGGGGGAGAATCCGGATACCAGCTTCGGCCTCTATCACAACCTGGACCGCTTCTTTTTAACCCTTCAATACGGCTTCGGGGACATCTACATCGGCCGTCAGGCCATTGCCTGGGGAAGCGCACACATGATCAATCCCACGGACATTCTGGCACCCTTCTCCTTTACTGAACTGGACCAGGAGGAGCGTTTCGGTGTGGATGCCCTCAGGATACGGGTGCCTATCAGCATGATGAGCGAGTTGGATATGGGATATGTGTTCGGAAAGGATTTCTCCTCCAGGGAGCATGCCTTCTTCATCAGGGGAAAGGGCTATCACTGGCGGACCGACATGGCAGTCCTTCTCATGGGATTCAAGGAACACGCCATGGTAGGCATCGACCTGACCCGCTCCATCGGCGGAGCAGGTGTATGGCTGGAGGCAGCCTATGTGAAACCCGAATTCTTCCGGGACTCGAATGCCCCGGCAGATTCCACATATGATGACACGGCCTATACACGCATCTCAATCGGCATGGACGGGAGCCTCAACGAAAAGCTTTATGGATTCGTGGAGTACCATTTCAACTCCGCTGGCGCATCCTCCCCCGAAGGCTACCAGGATCTTTTTTCAACACCCGCATACCGGGACGGGGCCGTTTACCTCATAGGTGAGCACTACCTCTGCATCGGCGGGAACTACCAGCTCCATCCCCTGGCCCCGATGAATGCAAATCTTCTCTACAACCTGCAGGATCACTCCCTCTCGTTCTCACCCCAGATAGAATACAACATTGCGGAAGACATCTATATTGCTGCAGGCGCCACCCTGGGTATCGGGAAAAGGCCAGCCGGCCCCGGTGATCCCCGCCTCCGTTCAGAATTCGGCGCATACCCGGATATGTACTGGGCCTCTTTTCGTATATACTTCTGATCAGTCTAATGGTCCTACTTCCCTTTTCGATAAGATAACCTTACTCACGCTCTATAAATCTTGATGGACTGGTGTCATGTCGATGATACTCCGTCATTTCGAGGAGCGCAGCGACGAGAAATCTCAGATTCCTCGCTTGACTCGGAAAAGGCCCTGAAATCTTAAGATTTCTCGCTTCGCTCGAAATGACATTTCTTGATTTTTCACGAGGCCATCAAATTTGAATTCCAAATGAATAAAATTTATACTTAAAATTAATTAAAATTCAACATCCCAAGAACATTCCAATGGTGATCCCGAAAGATCCGTTTGATAATATTTTTTTGGCGCTTGCCACTGAATATAACACCCGATTGGTTATATAGGGAGACCGACATCTATTGGATATCGGCAAATATCGGGGAATCCATATTGTAATGCAGAGTGAAGCATGTCAAATTATTGAAGCATTGCTGATTTGAGTCAAAAACCAAGAAAGAAGCGGATAAATGAAAGGATAATATATGCAAAGGATGAATCGGCCGGAAAGGAATGGCACAAGATGCCTCATTTTACTCTTTGCTGCCCTTTTTTTGATTTCATGCCAGGCTAGTGTGAAATCATATCAAACAGGCAGCACACCCGAATCCGAAAAAGACGCCTACCAACAGGCAATCCATAAGTCATACCTGTGGATCGATATGCATCCGACAAGTCTTGAGATTGATGGGCCTGTACCCATTTTGGAGGAGATCATGGCCTTTTATGTTCTATGGAAAAATACTGAGGATGCCTCACTAAAAAAAACATATGTCGATGAATTCAGGGAAAGGGTCGATTTGCTTGCTTCAGCAAAGGATTATCGGATTGGACCCAAAGAGTATACCTCGTTTTTGACCATTGCACTGTTTGCAGAAAGACTGCAAATTGATACATTGGATTTCAGAAAAATGATCCAAGAGCAGATCATACCCAGCCCTACTCTATTCTCTCAAAATATAACGAGTGTCATATGGAATACCGTTTATCTCGGCAGATTGGGTTACAACCCTCCCCTGGATCTGAAAAGCCTTATAGCTCAAAGCAATCTCCAGCAGGAGGCGTACCACAAACTTCTATATCATGCCATTTGCAGCCCGCTCGATCCGGCCAATATGGATAAAATGACTCTCACCACCTATCATATGACCCATGAAATATTCTCCTTGACTAATTTTGGTGAATATCCTTCGCCCCCTGTTATCGAAAATAATAAGGCGTTTTTCTCAGAATTTTTTGAAAAAGCCATTCAATGGGCTATGAATATTAATCATGTCGATCTTCTGGGTGAAATGATCATGTGTGTAAAAATGCTTGATCTGAAAGATGTGCCATCCCTTCAAAAGGGCATAGAATATATCCTGTCGAGTCAGGAAGATAATGGGACCTTTGGTATAACAAATCCCACCCTGCCCAATGTATATCGGCACGGCATACTCGTATCCATGATGACACTTTCTATGGTTTAAGGAGTTTTGATGAAAAAGATTTTTATCCTGACATGGCTTTGTGCTTTCCTGACCGCCTACTATATTTCGTTATTCTCCAGTGAACCCGTTCGAAAGATCCTTTCCATGATCGTCCATTATATCAAATGAATCTTTTGATCGATCTCTTCATCGCAATCCTGATCTTTGCAGGGGCCTTCTGCATCGGGGATACTATAACAAAAAGGGCATTCCCGGGCCTCTTCACTCCCTTTGAATCCTTTCTAATTGCCACGGGGACCGGATTGGCCTTCATATCCTATCTTACCTTTCTCTTGGGCGTCGCCGGGCTTTTATATCAATGGATCTTTATTGTTCTCCTGGCCGTATTCCTTTGCTTCTCTGTGATACGTATGAGGTCCCTGTGGAGAGATTCTTCCCCCGACCGATTCAGGGATTCTATCCAAAAGATCAGATCCCTTATATCCCAATATCGCTTTATTGAAAGATTCGCATGCGCTGCAATCCTTGTATCGATACTCTTTACTCTCATCTTCAGCTATGCCCCGCCCACTTCCGAAGATGAATTGATGTACCACCTTGCGTTCCCCAAGTCTTATGTCGAGGCCCATCGCATCACAAACAGCATGCCCGAGGAGATCATGAGCTATTACCCTCAAACCACCGAGATGCTATACACTGTGGCTATGCTGGTCAGAAGCGACCGCACTGCCAAACTAATCAATTATCTCCTGGGTCTGCTCCTGCTTCTTTCAGTCCTTTATCTGGGCAGCACATATTTCGATATGAAAACCGCATTGCTCTCTGCTTGTATATTCTATACCTCCCCTTTCTGCACCCAGTTATCCGGAGTGGCCCTGGTGGACCTTGCGCTCGGCTTTTATGGATTGCTTTGTATCATGGCCATCCTGGCATGGATCAAATCGGATTTCTCTCCCGGATTGCTTGTTCTGGCCGGATTCATGTCAGGGATGTGCATATCCGTCAAATACCCCGGGATCAGTTTTGTGATCCTATGTGTGGTGGTGCTCTTATGGTATCAGATAAAAAGGAAAACCCATCCCCTGCTTGTTTTGAAAGAATGGATAATGTTGGGGATACCAATATGCTTAATCTTCCTGCCCTGGATCGTGAGAAACCTCTTTATGACTGGGAATCTCTTTACCCCGATCAATATGATCGCCACACGCCCGAACTTCCGGACCGCACACATCCTTTCGAAACCCATAATGTCCATCCTGTTTGACTTCTTCAAGGCCCTGCGTGACCTGTTTATCGGAGGGAGCACACTCACACCAGGGGCCTTGTTCGCCTTTGTGCCGCTTTTTATCTTTATCAAAAAGAGGCCCAAAATCATTCATGTGATAGCCGCACTTTGCATGATACATCTGGTGGCCAGTTATGCCTTGGGATTCACCCGACCCAGGTTTTTCACAGCCACCTATCTGCTTTTTTCATTGATTGCAGTATTCACCATTGCAGAACTCATGAAAATAAAGACATTTTCCAAATTTCTCTGTATTCTGTTTGTGATGGCCATTATCTTTCCGAACATGCTCTTCAATATCTATCTGGGAGGCAAGAGAATACCTGTATTTACAGGGATGCAATCCAGGGAGGATTATCTTCGCAAGGAATATGACGGGAGAGAGGGCTATGAAACCGTGGAATTCTGTAATAACCACCTGGGCCGGGAGAACATTTTCGTACTGACCCGTGACTTTGTCCTGCCTTACTATTACAAAAACAGATTGGTCACGAATAACACCACCACCTTCCTGGGCATGAGCGATATCAAAGCGGTATTGAGCCATTTGCGGCAGGAAGGGGTAGGATACTTTATGTTCTGCAAGGAGGGTTTTATCGAAAAAAACGGGGCCTTTATCAATGCCTCATGGCCTTCTCTCCGATTGAACTGGTTCACCCAAGAGCACAAGGAAAGATATTTCGACCTGATTTATGACAGGAACGATGTGGTCATATACAGGATACAATATGAAGATACGGGAAATCGTAACCGTTCACGCTATTTGTAATTGCGAGTAATTGTCACTTCTATTTGATCAACCTCTGTATCTCTGAAGAATAATCCCTGCCCTCCGGATAATCCTCCCCTTCCAGGAGTTCAGGCCGTTTGTAATCATTGTGGGTCAGCATCCTTTCCAGCCAGATATTCAAAACAATGTAGAGATATCTGGAGCCCATCTCCTCAATCCTGAGTGAAGACTTCCCCCACTTGCGGTTGCGCCAGTGAATCGGGATCACTTTATAGGTATATCCGCGCACAATGGCTTTGAGCGGGATCTCCACCGTGAGATTGAAATGGGGCGACAGGAGGGGATCACATCCCTCGATCACATGCCGGCGATATCCCTTGAAGGCATTGGTTATATCATTGTAGCGCAGGGCAAAAAGGCATTGAATGAAGCTGTTCGCCAGGCGGTTCATGGCCCATTTAAAGAAGGGGTAATTCTCCACATGAGCGCCCCGCGTCCAGCGAGAGCCGAAAGCGCAATCCGCCTGATCACGCAGGATGTAGTAATACTTCACCACATCTTCCGGATCATCCGATTCATCAGCCATCACAATCACCACCGCCTCGCCCCTGAAGACCTCCAGACCGCAGCGCACAGCATAACCAAAGCCATGCTTCCCGTTATTGAGGATCAACCTCACCCGAGGGTCAATCCTGACCCTCTCCTCAACCACCCCTGGTGTGGCATCACTGCTTCCGTCATCCACCACGATAATCTCATAATCGATCCCTTCCCGTTCCAGACGCTCACGCAGGTGATCAATCGTGGGGCCGACATGTCTGGCCTCGTTCTTTGCAGGGATGAGCACGGATAATTTCATGGGACCACCTCTGTGGTTTTGCCTGCAAGCTCCCCCAGGATGTCCTCCAGTGAAAAGCTGATCTCCCATGCCGGATAATCCCTTTGAATACGGGAAAGGTTACTGATGTAACAGATATGATCCCCCACCCGGTTCGTATCCACATATTCCGTTCTCAACCTGCGGCCGGTCAATTCCTCGAGACGGGAGATGGCCTCCATAACCGAAATGCTGTTGGCCCGGCCCCCTCCCAGGTTGTAGACTGCCGCCACACGGGGCTCCCTGTAAAATGCCTCGAAAAAGCTGCATACATCGTGGGCGTGAATATTGTCGCGCACCTGCTTGCCCTTGTATCCATAGATACGGTAGGTGCGGCCCTCCTGAACGGCCCGGGCCAGGTAAGCCAAAAAGCCGTGCAATTCCGCACTGGAATGGTTCCGGCCGGTCAGGCATCCCCCTCTCAGGCAGACCGTGGGCATATTGAAATAGCGGCCATACTCCTGGACCAGGACATCTGCTGCCAGCTTGGAGGCGCCGAACAGGCTGTGCGTGGAAGCATCGATGCGACATGTCTCGTCAATCCCTTGATAATCATCAGGATTTGCGTAATCCCATCGGGTGGCCAGCTCGATCAATGCTTTTTCATTGGGTGCGTCACCGTAGACCTTGTTGGTGCTCATAAAGATAAAAGGGGATTCCGTGCAATGGCGCCGCACTGCCTCCAGGAGGTTGAGCGTCCCCTCCGCATTGATCTCGAAATCGTCAAATGGGCGGTCCTTCGCCAGATCATGCGAGGGTTGTGCAGCACAATGAATAATCAAATCCGGGCGTTTCTCCTTGATCAGATTCAAGATTGCCGGACGATCCCGGATGTCCAGAGGATAATGGGTGAAATTCCGGGTGAACCGACGCAAGCGATCCAGGTTCCAGGCGGTGTTCCCATCCGTACCGAAGAATGCCTGACGCATGTTGTTGTCCACGCCATGGACATCCCAACCCGCCTGATCGAAAAACAGGACGGCTTCAGAGCCGATCAGGCCGCTGCTGCCCGTAATGAGCACTCGTCTCATCCGGATGCCCCTCTCATGGAATGAATCATCACACGATCCCCCTTTCTTTCAGCTCATCCTGCGCCATATCCAGGTGATCTGCAAAGGGTGCGGAACCGGCCCAGCCGATCAACTCCGCCAGGCCATCCTCCCAATCCACCCGGGGTTCATAGTCAATCAATGTTTTGGCCCTTCTTATATCGGCTGTACAGTGCCGGATATCCCCCTTCCTGAATTTTGATATAATCTCCGGATCCAGGTCCTCCCGGCCTATGAGACGGGCCAATACGCGTGCACATCCCTCGATGCTCCGTGACTCGCCACTCCCGATATTGATCACCCGGCCATTGGCGTCATCCCGTTCAAAGGCCAGCATGATGGCCTGAACCACGTCATGCACGGAGACAAAGTCCCTGGTTTGCCTGCCGTCCTCGTAAACCAAAGGGGATGAACCCGACAGGAGCCTGCTCATAAAGATGGCCAGCACGCCGGTGTAAGGATTGCAGAGGGACTGTCTGGGTCCGTATACATTGAAAAGGCGAAGGCATACCACAGGAAAGCCATAAAAGCGCCCCAGACCCAGGGCCATCTCCTCCTGGTAGCGTTTGGTCAAGGCGTAGATATTGTCTGCCATCAAAGCGGCATCTTCGGGTGTGGCCACCCCTTCCAGAATCTCCCCTGTTTCCGGGCAAACCGGCTCCCAGCCATACCTGCGGATCCCGTCCTCGCTGCGGATCCCGACCCGCATCAACATCCCATCCGAGGGTCGCCGGTATACCCCTTCGCCATAACCTGTCATGGAACTCAATATGATCAGCTTGGCAGGACTGTTCTTGCGTTCTATCAGCAGGTCGAGCAATGTGGCTGTGCCGCGCACATTCACATCCGAATAATGCGCCACCTGATACATGGACTGCCCGACACCAACGGCAGCCGCGCAATGGATGACCCCATCCGCATGATCCAGGGCGGACCGGAGTGTCTCCTTATCCCGGACATCGCCATGAATGAATTCTGCGGCCGGGTTCAGATAGTCGGGCCGTCCATGGGGGTGCACTTGCGGGCACAGGCTGTCCAGTATACGGACATGGTAGCCTTCTGCCAACAAATGATCCACCACAAAGGAGCCGATAAAACCCGCCCCGCCTGTGACAAGCATATGTGTGTTCTCTTTCCTCATGCGTTCATCGAACCTGCAACCGGTGGTTTTACTGCCACAAGCCAGAATTGCCCACCCATGATCTGCCATATGGGTGTGAATTTCAGATAAAGGCGGACCAGGAAGGGATGCTTGGGGATGCTGCTGCGCGTGGTATAAGGCAAGAACCTCGGATGGATCTCCGAGACCTCCAGGCCCACCATTTTCAAGGCTTCAGCAAGCATCCGGTCGGTAATCGGGATATGATGATCGATAAAATCCCAATAACTCCCTCCCAATATGCGTATATTCGGCTGCAACACGAGCAGCTTACCTCCGGGGCTTAGGATGCGAAATATCTCCTCTAATGTGGCCATGAGGATTGCCTTGTCCGGCAGATGCTCGAAAAAATTGCTGGCAAATATAATATCCACCGAGTTATCCGCACATTGATCCTTCAGGTTGTGACCGGAGGCAACGATCACCTTGGTTCCGGGCGGTGCGAAACTGGAGACCTCAGGATTCAGATCCACTGCAATCCGCTCCCTGCATCGGATGTACTTGAGAAACTCGCAATATCCTGCCCCGAGGTCGAGTACAGTGTCATCATGAGAGATGTACTTCTGAAAATGGTCATGACACAAAACCTGCCAGACCGCCTCCTTGGCGGCTCGATCACTGTGCTCAAAACGATTCGAATAAACCTTTTTTAGATCCATGTTGAATATGCTAAAGGTCCTCACAGGACAAAAAGGATAAATCAAAGCCCATCATTTTGTTATGCTTAAAAAAGATACATGACTTTTTTACGAGATTGTCAAAGAATATAAGTCATATATATGCCATAACCGGTATCCTGTCAATAAAGGTCATTGAATCTTTAATGCAAAAAGCCTCAACAATGCTACCATACCATCATCCGGCACCCGGAATTATATGCATAGGGGTAAACTGCCGCCTACCTTGTCAGTGGCTTTTGTCATTAATAATAAGATCCATCCTCCATCATCAGGGATGCCTTTCTTATATCATCGGCATTTTCCACGAAGTTGAGAAACGGAGTCATTCCACTTGTTTTTTAGTGGTCGTTTCAATATGATCACAATAATTCAATCAGGAATCATGCATTTTAAAAGCATTTAGTCAATGACCATCCGTAAGACATTTAGTGTGCTTCGACTACCAGCAAGAAAGGTGGTGTGGTTTGACCACAAGTTAAACAGGTGGTCGGCTTTATACCATTAAAGGAGGTTTTAAGTTCTGGTCATTGTGAGACGCAAAGCAACGCAGAATCATGTAATTGCGAGGAGGCCGAAGGCAGACGCGGCAACCTCTCCCAATGTCATTGCATGAAATGCCTTGGCAATCCGAGATTGCTTCGGGCTGCGCCCTCGCAATGACACATAATATACTGGCAATGACAAACAATATGCTCAATGACAAACAATATGCCCACAATGACAACTTGCTTTGGGCCTTTACCATAAGATCCTGAGAATGAAGAGAATACATGAGCGCCAATATGTTTAAGAAAACCCCATTCAAAAGACTTCCCGAAGATCCTAAGGAAACCGGAGCACAAGATTTCTTATCCTGGCTCCCCTTTTTGCTGCTCGGAATCGGGATAGCCATCAGGTTCCTCTATCTTTTGGAAAGCCGAACCAATCCATTGTTCCAATATCCTGTGCTCGATGCAGCCAATTACCACAAGTATGCCCTGTGGATTATAAACGGCAGGGGATGGCCCGAGGGTGTATTTACAGCAAATCCGTTCTACCCTTACCTCTTATCCAGTATCTACCGGTTTTTGACCAGGAAGCTTGTATGCATCCGGATAATTCAGATATTCGTAGGATTGGCGGCCTGCATGCTGATCGCAATGACTTCCGCCAATATCTTCGGCCGCAAGGCAGGTATTGCGGCCCTTGGACTGGCGCTATTTTATGGCCCTTTTATCTCTTTCGAGGGAGAACTCCTGGCTGAGGTATGGACCATTGCCTTTATATCTGCGGCCTTCTATTTCCTCAGCCTTTCAGCCCCTGGAGAAAAGCATCAAAATCGCAGGCTGCTTCTGAGCGGACTGGGGATCGGTCTCGCCGTGCTCGGCAGACCGAACGTTCTCCTCTTTGTCCCATTTGCCATGGGATGGGTCGCCTGGACATTTCGAGATAACGGATGGAAAGTCCCCCTTAAAAGGGCTCTGATATTGGGCCTGGGGATCTGTCTGGCGATTGCCCCGGTGACCATGAGAAACTATTTCCAGGGGGGTGAATTTGTGCTAGTCACAGCCCATGGAGGTGTGAATTTCTTTATCGGAAATAACGATCAGGCCACCGGCTGGTTTATCACACCACCGGGATCGGGACTCAGAGGCGGGCAGGAAAGCCTCATCGAAAGCGCCACTGATGTCGCGCGGCTGGAACTCGGAGGACAGGTGACTGCATCCGAAGTCTCGCATTATTGGTTTCATCGTGGGCTGGATTTCATCGTGAAAAACCCCGGAAAATATCTGGCCCTGCTCGGGAAAAAACTCTATTATGCATGGCACGGGTATGAAAAATCCCTGGCATCCAATTATTACTTCAATCAAAGATATTCCCTTGCATTGAGATATATGACCATTGGCTTCTGGTTGTTGGGACCTCTTGCGCTTCTCGGGATGATCGGGGCCTTCCCCATGAGGCGCGCCATAGGCTGGCTTTATATCTTCATAGCTGTCTATCTGGGATCTCTCCTGTTATTCTTCGTGAATACCCGTTACAGGCTTCCCATGATACCCGCGCTGATTCTGTTTGCTTCCTTTGGTATCATCTCCCTTTTAAAAACCATCTTAGAGCGCCGCTGGAAGAGGGCGGGCATGTATATCCTTGTAATCCTTTTTTTTATCGCACTTTTCAACTACCCGGTCTTTGAAAAAGGGAAGGATATTGCCCATATGTACTATCTGGTCGGCACACAGGCATCCCTAACAAACAACTGTGATCATGCCATCGATTTTCTAAAGCAGGCCGTATCAATAGACGAACAGCCCACCTTTTTGAACAACCTTGGGGTTGCTTACAAAAAGAAGGGTTTACATGAAATGGCCATTCAATATTATAAAAAGGCCATCCTCTCCAATACGGATTATCTCAGGCCCTATTTCAATCTGGGGGATCTCTACCAGATGCTCGGCAGGTATGAAGAAGCGGAAAGGATCTATCATATGGCACTCCGGAAAGATCCAGGCTATGCTATTATTCACTATCAACTGGGTAGGCTTTACACATCAACCGGGGCATACGAAAAGGCCATCGCCTCATACCAGAGGATGATCGAATCCGACCCTCTGCTTCTGGATGGTTACTATATGCTTGCCGAACTCTATAAAGAAAAGGGATATCATCATGAGGAGACCGAAGTTCTTGAAAAACTGTTGACCATTTCCAATGGGAATGTAAAACCCTCGGTTTATAAAAGACTCTGGACATATTATGCAGCCGTCTCGCCCAATCATGAGAAGGCCCTATTTTATAAGCTCAGGTATGAGAATGTCCGATTCAACTCTGACGATAGATCCTGTGAATCCTTTTGACTTCTTTTTCATTCTTGGTGAAGGTCTCCAGAACCACCGGATCGAATTGGGCCTTCCCCATTTTTTGAGTGATCATCCTGAATGCGACATCATGTGAAAAGGCCTTGCGATAAGGCCTGTCCGAGGTCAGGGCATCATACACGTCAGCAAGGGCCACGATCCTTGCAGACAGTGGAATGGTTTCTCCCTTTAAACCTTTGGGGTATCCTGACCCGTCGAATTTCTCATGATGATAATACGCAATCTGCTTCCCTAAGGTCAGAAAGGATTGAACCTCGATCTCCTTCACCGCTTTTGCCAGTGCATCCCCTCCGATTGTACTATGAATCTTCATCAGTTCACGCTCTTTGGGGGTCAATTTCCCGGGTTTGAGCAGGATATGATCCGGGATGCCAATCTTCCCGATATCATGCAACACACTGGATTCCCCGATATCCTCGATATATCGTTCCGTGATATATTTACACCACTTCGGTTCCCTGCGTCTTGATAGGACCCGTGCAATCAGCTTTGAATATTCCGCCACCCTTTTGATATGGAAGCCGGTATTAAAATCCCTTAATTCCGCCAGTTCAGCCAGGGCCCGGATGCTGATCGTCTGTGTCATCTTTAATTCCCGCGTCCTTTGACTCACCATCCTGTCCAGGTTCCATTTTTCAGAAAGCGCCAGGGCCAATTGTTTGATTTCATCCGCATCAAAGGGCTTCCGAAGGAATAAAAACTTATCCGTGCAATCCATCAGTGTCAGGATATCCCCATGGGAAAAATCGGAATACGCAGTCACAAACACGATATGAATATTCGGATCGATCTTTCTGATCTCGGAAGCAGCGTGAACACCATCGATTCCAGGGGGCATTCGTATGTCGAGAAAGGCAACGGTAAAGGGCTTATTCTCTTTCACTGCCTCTTTGATTAAGGATATGGCTTCTTCCCCCTGAGTCGCTGTGATGACGTTGAAATTGATCCCCTGGGCATAAGAGGCTTGCGATTCAGTATTTGCATCGTTGAAGAGGACCCGTTCCAATGCATCCAGATGATTTCTTCTGATTGTCTCGGATGTCAGGATTCTGAGATAGTCATCAACTATCTCAGGCTGATCGTCTGCCACCAATATTTTACGATTGTAGATCTTATCCATGCTTTATGGTTTCCTTTTGTTTAACCCCTTCTCTTTCAATCGGAATTTTTACGAAAAATGTTGCGCCTTTTCCAGGGCCTTCACTCTCCGCCTGGATGCCCCCTTGGATACTCTGAAGATAATTGGCACAGAAATGAAGGCCAAATCCCTTGCCTCCGATATCTTTCGTGGTGAAACCGTAATTAAACATCTTTTCCCTGATCTCATGGGAAAAACCTCCACCCGTATCCCTGAACGATATCTCCAGCATCGGGTTCTTATGGCCATTATCATTCACGATCCTCGTGGATATGTATATCAATCTCTCATCCGGCGCAGCCGAGGCGATTGACTGGCATGCATTCTTAATCAGATTCACAAAAACCTGAATGAGCTGGTGCCGGTTGAGAAGAATCCGCTCAAAATAGGTGAAATCCGATTCGATATGGACATTATCTTTTTCGAGCACATCACTTTGCATGCGAATGGCATCAATGAGGATCTCGGTGATCTGCAACTCCTCATGGACACCCTTGTCTCCATCGGCATATGATTGTTGGATGGTAATCATGTCGCAGATATGATTAACCTGGTTGTTTAAAAAATTTATATCAGCTATGGCCTCTTTCTGTTGCTCAGTCATTTGTTGCAGGGATAATTTCATATAGGGGATGATCTTTTCTCCGCGGGGATCTCTTTTGAGATATCGATCCAACTGCCCGGTATGGGATTCCAGCATTTCAACAGCATCCATGAGCCGATTGCATCTGAGACCTTCCAGCATTTCCTTGATAAACCGGATCCTGATATTGACGCTATTGATGGCATTCCCGATATTATGTATGACTCCGGTAGCAACCTCTGCCATCCCTGCCATGTGAGCCGTTTTGATCAGTTTCTCCTGGGTCCTTTTTAATTCCGCAGTCCTTTTCTCCACCATTGCCTCGAGATGTTCACTATATTCCATAATCTTTTTTTGAGATATGGACAATTCCTGACTCGCCCAGTTAAAGGCGTCTCCCAATTCTCCGATTTCATCCGTTCCCAGGTCCCCCACTTGAGTCGAAACTTCACCCTCCCCCAGACTGCGCGTGGCGTCTACTAATCTATGAACACGCTGAGTCACCTGGCGGCTCACCAGAGGACTCAGGACAATGATAACCGTCAAACAGATAACCAATGCGCATAGAAGTCCGGGCCTTAAATGGTAGACCGAGGCATAAGCAGCACTTTTAGGTTGGATAATGACCACACTCCATTCAAGGGAGTTTTGGCCTCCGATAGTTACATGCACTGCCAGGTAATCCTTGCTTTCATTTTTGACCTCCGTGACGCCTGCGATTCTGTGGGTAACGCTCTGATAGATATCCTCATAGGGTATACGTTTCAGTATTTGACATGGATCAGGGGCTGCAATGATCACACCCTTACGATCTACTAAAAAGACCTCCCCTTCCTTCCCTGCGGATACATTCTTAGTAATTTCCCAAATCCTTTCCATCTCAATCTGCCCGACCAATACCCCGGCGATATCCCCGTATTCATTATAGAATGGTGCAGCCACTAGCATCACGACTTCAAAGGGATATAAAACGGCATGCACGTCCGAAATCACAGCTTCCCCCTGAATCGCCGATTGAAACCAATGTGTGGCCTTCCAGCTCCCTCGAAATGAATAAAGAAGCGAGGCCCTGATCTCTCCTGCATTATCCAGAAGGGTGATATCCCTGAAGATCCTATGGAAATTCTGGGTCTTGACCAGTTCCTTCTTTTGATCTTCACGGCTGGTCTTTGATGATGCAATAATCGGATTTTGGGATAGAAGAAGGATATTCTGATAGGCCTCATAAACCACCCGATTGACCTCGAGTCCCACTTCTGTGGCTAAAGAGAAGAGGTTTCTGTGAATCGTCGTCCGAAGCGAGCTTTCAACATGAGTAAAGATAAAACCGGTCAGAATCAATAGCTGAATCAATCCCACAAGTAAAAGCAACAAAGTGACTTTTTTAAATATGCGCATAATCAGCGAATCCAAAAGGGTTGAACTGCTTCATCAATGAAAAAACTTACTCCTTTGTCAATAGGTCAGACCATATGGATTGAATAAATCTTGTGGCTGGTCCCGAATTATCAAAGAATTCACAACATGCCAGGACCTCGCGGGAGGGATAAACAGAGGGGGAATCGAGCACCTCCTGATCCATAAAAGGCTCTGCAGCCTTATTGGGGGTCGCATACCAATATTCCGAGGCGATGGCAGCCATTACATCCGGTCGCAGAATATAGTCGAGAAAGATATGAGCCTCTTCCTTGTGTTTCGCGTCACGGGGCATGACAAAGACATCCATCCAAACCGGAGCACCTTCCTTTGGGATGATATATTCAATATCCTCATTTTCATCCGTGAGAACAAGCCCGTCGCCACTATAGATCTGGGCAGCCCACAGGGTCTCATCCCTCATCAGATTCTGAATGGTCACCACATCATGATAGCCTGTTAAAAGGGACTTTTGTTCGAATAACATCTCTTTTGCCCGAGCCAATTCCTTATAATCCTTCGTATTGAGATCATATCCCAACAATTTGCAGGCAACGCCCACCACTTCAAAGGGATTATTGAGCATTGCCAGTCTCCCTTGATATCTTTTGTCCCAGAGCACCTTCCAGCTATCCATATTCTTATTGATATATTTTCTATTGATCACCATCCCGGATGTGCCTATCAAATAGGGAACGGAATAGGTTTGATTCGGATCAAAAGACCGATTTATGTATTGTTCCCCAATGTTCTCGAAATTGGGAATTTTCGAATAATCCAGTTTTGCCAATAACTTTGCCGCAGTCATTTCACGAACCATATCATCACTGACCACCACCAAATCAAATTCACCTTGATGAGATTGGATAACTCCCAGCATCTCTTCCTCATCCTTGAAGTTGACCTCCTTTACATGAATCCCGGTCTCTTTTTCAAAATTCTCCAGGGTTTCCGCACCAATATAGTTCTCCCAATTAAAGAGCATTAGGGATTGATCCTGTTTTTTCATGTTTTGAGACAATCTGGTCTCTTTCCGGTCTGACTTCTTTGTACAACCACCCATCAACAGAAAGCAAAAAGAGAAGATCCACATGGTCTTACAGACTTTCTTGATGTCCACAGTTTCTCCTTTCCCCAAAATGCATTTAAATCCAAAAAATGGTTGTTTACTTCATTCAGCTTCGTGAGGGGTCCATATAATACCTGTAGAATAAAACTCTTTTACTGTCTTAATACCAAGTTGCAATCAGACAATTACGAAGTCATTGCGACAATAACAAAGTCATTGCGAGGAGCGCAGCGACGTGGCAATCAAAGATTGAGATTGCTTCACTCCGTTCGCAATGACTTAATATAGAATTGATTGCAACTTAGTATTAATTAATTGACCGAGGAATAATTCTCAAACGAATTTTATCGGCTCACCCTCGCAATCAGCCTGTGTCATAATGCCTGATAATGAAAGTCATCGCGAGGGTCATCGTTTTTCGGCAGGCAATTTTAAGAAAGGGGCCTTTTTTTGGTAAGCACAAATTTCACGATCTCTGAACGGGAAAAAAGCCGCATCGGGGGTCCCCAGATCCCTGTGCCGGAGGTTGTATAGATAAAGGAGGAATTATGGCCATATAATCCATAAGGGTATTTATAGGTCAGAAATACAATCAGATCCATCGGGGGGATCTGGCCCGCATGGGTGTGCCCGGATAACTGGAGATCCACACCCATGTTCGCTGCTTCCTTAAAATTCTCAGGTCTGTGGGAAAGCAGGATCACCGGTTTATTAAAATCACACCCTTTTACAGCGGATTCCAAGTCAGGCCCTATTTCCTGAAATCCCCTGCCTGCCTTGTCATCGATCCCTACGATTTCTATGGCATTTGCCACGGTTATACTTTCATTTCTCAAAACCCTGATGTTTGCCTCTTGTGAAAATGCCGCAAAATTTTTGATACCTGTATAAAATTCGTGATTCCCTGTAATGGCCAGAACACCATATCTGGATTGTATCTGTTTCAGAATGCCAATAAACTTACTGCATCTATGTATGCTTTCCTCAATCAGATCCCCGGTGATGACCACAAGGTCCGGATCGAGTGAATTGGTTTTTTCAACCACGGCCTGAAGCCATGCTTCGGATATCCACCGGTGCAAATGCAGGTCTGACAATTGAATGACAGAGAATCCTTCAAATTCGGAAGACAATTTCTCAATGGGGATCTCCATCCTTTTAATCCTTGGAACCATTGAGCCAATGTAAACAGAAAAACAGGAAACCAGGAGAACCAGGAAAATGGCCATATAGGTAATAATGCTGGTGTGATTCGGAAGTATCAAAACCACCCAAAACTGAATCAGGAATATGCTGAAGGCGATGGAAATGATCCCGACCCAGAGGACACCAAAATAGGAAAGGGAAAAGGCCAGCGGATCGGGTAAGAGCATTCGGCCTATAAATCGATCCACAAAGAAGGATAAACCGGCAATCACAAAGAATATCTTCAGGTAATTGCGATACAATGCAGCAAGGGCCAATCCGTTTGCAATCCGCACATAGACAAAATAATGAACAAAAAAATAGACCAGGGAAACAATGAGAAGAAAATAGAAGAAATGGAGTCTGTTCATAGATTTTAAACCCGAAAATCCACCTTTGATCTCTATGGGTATAATTCCCCGCCCCTTGGGGACGCTTTAAAATAAATTTCTTTTGATACCCCGCTTCTTGCGGCGGGTCAGTTTATTGGGTCCTCCCGGACTGATAATATCTCATAGCCTCTGGCAAGTGGTTTTTCAAGGCAGCAATTCTATTCTTATCCGCAGGGTGTGTGGAGAGAAACTCCGGCGGTTTTTTACCGCCGCTCTGACTCATGCGCTCCCAGAATCCAACAGCTTCCTGCGGATTATAACCGGCCCTGGCCATCAGAACGAGGCCGATACGATCCGCTTCATATTCATGGGTGCGGCTGTAAGGAAGGATAAATCCCAGACTTGCACCCAGACCGAATGCCTGTAGCCATAGCGTCTGGGTGGTTTTGGGCTTGCTTTCCATGGCCCTTGAAAGAGTGATACCTCCCAGTTCAACCAGCAGGCCCTGGCTCATCCTTTCATTTCCATGCTGTGCCAAGGCGTGGGCCACCTCGTGTCCAATCACCGTGGCCAATCCGGTTTCGTCCTTTGTATAGGGTAGGATTCCGGTATAAACGGCCACCTTCCCGCCCGGCATACACCAGGCATTCACTGTCTTATCATCTTCGATCAGGATGAATTCCCAATCCATAACCATGTTCAAATGCATTTCATTGATGAATTCATCAGCAACCTTTGAAATCCTCTCCCCCACCCTCATCAATATAGATATGGATGTTTTATCCTCCGACAGCTTTGATTCCTTTTTAATCTGATCATATTGTTGAAAACTAATTGAGAGGATTTCCACGTCCGGTATCAACCGGAGTTGCTGACGATTTGTAAGGGGTACGGTTGCGCAGGCGGCTGAAAACAACAGGGCAAACGCCAAAGTCAAAGATAGTAGTCTGTTTTTCGGACTCACCATTTTACACCCCAAATTCCGATCCGATTCTTCATGTGGCTTTAAAGCCAAAAACTTTGCGAGCAAACTCTTGATGGACCCCTAAAAAGTCATTTACTGACTCATCAAATCTTAATCACAGTATATTCAATGATACTCAATCCTGTCAATCGCAATCAATTGATGCTTTCGTAAAAAGTCCCAGAAATGTCGTTGCAGCCGGTTGAGTTTCGCATGATCTTATATCATGCATTATCCTCATATATGATGAAAAAAACACGATAGAACGAATTTACATTTTTTAAAAATTAGGCATGACCGAGCAAAATAATTTAATGAGTTTTTTCTGAATCCATATCATGAAAAACCCTTGTTGACATTCATAAAGTAATCATCAATAATAATCCTGATCAAAGATAAAATGCCGTTCTAAAATTCTTTTTGGCCTGTTTCCGGGAGGAACCTTCCAAAACAACCTCAAATATGCTACGATAAAAAAGCTTTGGATCGTTTTCCAATAGAACCCATTTTGATCGGATGACTCAGGCTGAAAGGGAGGGGACAAACAGGATTCTTCCCCGTATGAATGCAGATGAGAGGTTTATGGGGCTTGCCCTGGACGAAGCACGTCATGCCATGGCAGAAGGTGAAGTCCCTGTCGGTGCAGTGCTTGTGGAAAATCAAAAGGTAATTTCCAGGGGATATAATCGGGTCGAGGGCCTCAAAGACCCTACAGCCCATGCTGAAATAGAGGCCATCCGGAAAGCAGCCCAAATCCTCGACCGCTGGAGATTGACGAAAACGACCCTTTATGTGACTGTTGAACCCTGCTGTATGTGTCTGGGTGCCATCATTTTGGCCAGGATCGAACGTCTGGTCTTCGGCATTCAAGAGCCTAAATCTGGTTTCTGTGGCTCTCAGGCTGACCTGACCAAAACGATATTCAACAGATATGGCTTGAGTGTTGATTCAGGTGTTCTTGCTGATGAGGCACGGGACCTGATGCAGAAATTTTTTAAAAAATTACGGAGAGGTACCGAAGTCTGGCCGTAACGGGGTCGACTCGAAATCGACTTGTCTCGTGATGAGCGAGGCACGTGGGTTCGAATCCCACCCTCTCCGCCATAATAGACAAAATATTTATACGATCAGAAATCAGTGCTGATTTGATAATTAAAAGAGGTAAAAAAATTGGAGAGATGTCCGAGAGGCTTAAGGAGCAC
>JBLIRM010000110.1:0-11600 GCA_049472295.1 bacterium
ATGCCAAATAAGCTTTGGCAGTATTTCAGCGGCATTGGGCCTCACAATGAATTCATGGTGATCTGTGTTGAAAAGCCGTGCCACCTTCCTGGCATAGGAGAGCTCATCATATGCCTGATCCTCGAATCCAATAGAAAAGGTTTTCACAGGCCTACTGGACAATCGGCTCATCATAGCCACCGTGGCACTGGAGTCAATCCCCCCACTCAGGAATGCGCCAAGCGGCACATCGCTCATCAGCCTTATCTTGACCGCATCCTCGAAACATTCGATGAATTCCGTCTCCAACTCCTTTAATGGCCGATTCCTCTGCTTTTCTTGATAATCAAGATCCCAGTACCTTTTGATATGCATTTTTCCCTGCTCCCATATCAGATAATGGGCTGGTGGGAGCTTCCAGATCCCTTTGAATATTGTCAGGGGGTGCGGGATGTATCCCAAGGTCAGATAGTGATGAATGGCCTCGATGTTGATCTCTCGCTCCACATCCGGACACTGCAGAAGGGCCTTGATCTCGGATCCGAAGTAGAGTCCGGTTTTTGTGATACTATACAATAGAGGCTTCTGACCTACCCTATCCCTGGCCAGGATAAGTCTTTTCCTTTGATTATCCCATAGGGCAAAGCTATACATACCAAAAAGGTGCGATAGCATATCCTCTCCCAAATCCTCATAAAGGTGCAGAATCACCTCGCTGTCACTCATGGACCTGAAAATATGCCCCTTTGATTTGAGATCATTTCGAAGGGTATGATGATTGTAAATCTCACCGTTCACAATAACAAAAACCGTCTTATCTTCATTAGGCATGGGTTGTCTGCCCATGGGGCTCAAATCGATGATGCTCAGCCTACGGTGCCCGAGACCTATGGGTCCATGACAATATAAACCTTCTGAATCAGGGCCTCTGTGGATGAGCTGCTCCATCATATCACGGATGATTCTTTCCTCCATCAGGTGTTTCGGGTCAAAGAGGATACCCCCACAGATACCACACATGTTTATTTCCCACCCTTTATAAATATCTTATTTTTTTGACCAAATGGATAATTCAATCTTTCGAGAATCTTTTTAACTGCAAAGGCCATTGAAAATGCCGCGATCCAGAGTGCCACAGGCCATGTGTGTATCACTACACGTGTTTCAAGCCCAACGAATAAGAGAAAGGCCGTCTGCACCTGAAAAAGGATCAACACCGCATATAGGGAACGGTATTTTGTGTTCCAGAGAAGAAAAAGGCCGCACAGAAAGGAAAACCCCACCAAGAGAGCCAGAAGGGCCCGGAAGGGGTGTCTGAAGAGAAGAAATTTTATCTGTTTCCAGATATTTCCTTTTTGCGTTTTTAGCATATGCCATGTCTCGGTCGGAATATAACGAAGCCCGAGAAAGGCATAAATCTTACCAAAACCCAGCAAATTACCCCAGAACAGTTCCTGAATGCCATGGAAACGAAAAAAATAGTCAAAGGTAGTAACATTCGGGCCCGTATAGAACCCATATTGACTGATCTCTTCTTTAGTTGGAAATCCCGGTTGGCCGCCAAACTCGAGATTGGTAAAAAATCGGGCATTCCGATTATTGGTATAAAAGAGATCTCCGTGAACCCGGTACATCCCCCAAAGATGCGGGAAAAGGATGAAAAGACCGATACAGAAAGCCACCATTGCCTTTAATCCATTCCATTTATGTCTTTCAATAACAGGCAATGATATAAAGAAAAGGGCCGCAGGTATGAGAAATTCCGTTCGGGTCAGACATAAGAGGCCGGTCAATATCCCTGCCCAGATGACCCTTGCCTTAGGATTCATTCTGGGTTTAATAATGGTGGTATAAATTAAAAGCAGGAAGAGAAATGTAAAAAATTCACACCTCAAGCCTCTTGCACTCAATTCAACAAGATATGTCTGAAATGCTGTCAAAAAAGCAGCAACCAGCCCAATGACTCTCCCCATCCAGTTTCTCACAAGGAAAAAGGTCAAAAGTATGACTAAAATGGAAAAAAAGAGGGATACCCATCTGATATTCGACTCCGGTGTACCGGGAAGTAAAAGAAAAGGTTTGACAATAAGGGGATAAAGGGGCTCCCGCATGCCGAATTGCGCCGAATAGAAGCCTGTTTCTGAAAAGGGCCTGATCTTTTGTGCCAGACTGATATAGCTGATGGTATCGGGGTCTAATGGCTGGGCTTTCATCCGTCTCATCTCTCCCAGCCTCAGCCAAAGGGCCAGGATAAGACAGATCGCCAAAAACAGCCCCTCTTTCCAGATACCGGGCTTACGTAAGCGATCGTTTTTATATATCCACATACCCATAATTTTGCTGCTTCTCATTTATTCCTTGTTATTTCGAAAGAAAACAATCTCTGTCTGAATAAATTTATCATAATGAATACTCCGCAACCTTGGATTGATTCAAATAGTAGTCTTTTTTCCTATGATCCGCACTTGAAACCACGAACGTTCTAAACGGCCATAGATTCTGCAGCACAGATTAAAAAAAACCATACCTCCGATTCTGGCAAGTTTTCGATAATAAGGCGGCCATTTGTGAAGATAGGGTTTTACACTTAATACATCAAATCCTGCTTCTGTAAACAGATTACCTATACACATCGGGCTCCAGCTATAGAGATGATGGTTTACGTCTCCGGCCTTGTATGCATATTTGATTGACTCGCACGGCACAACAAAAACAATGAGTCCCAATGTTCTCACTTTTGGAAACAGCCTTTTCAATTCATTTAATGGATGGAGGGTATGCTCCAGCGCATTATTGGAAATAATCACATCCGCCCAATCATCATCCACTTTATCCACGCTATCGAAGACCTTGATCCCTAATCCTTCAGCCACCTCACGTGCGGATGGATTGACCTCGATCCCGATCTTTTCTTTGCAGTTGATCTCTTTTAAAAGATAACCGCCTCCGCACCCGAAATCCAAAACATGATCATCCTTCCGGATATATTCGATAAATTTGGCCTTGTTGGCCAAGGCTCCGAATTCACCTATCGGATCCTGCCAGGCAAAATAATCTTTGTTATAATGATGACTAAAATGATCCATAAGCCATCCATTCCCCAATCGCAATCAATAGATGAAAATACTATATGGACCTGGTGTATCTTTAATATTCTGACACCCTGTTCGAACAACGCAGAGAAAGAAAAAAGTCAACCAGGCGATCACTGTTCTTTTCAAGAGAGTATTCTGCAACGGCTCTCTGTCTGGCAGCCCTGCCCATTTTTTCCCTCTTTTCCCTGTCATGAATCAGGGTTAAAATCCTTGACCGCCATTCATCTTCCGTTTTCACCACAAATCCCACGCGGCCATTGATGATAATCTCCGGATTGACTCCCACATCGGAGCATATAACAGGAATGCCACAGGCCATGTATTGAAGAAGTTTTATGCTGAATTTTCCTCTTGTCCAGGGAGAGTCTCCTAATGGACAAAGGGCAATATCCATTCTCTGCAGGATCTTCACTTCCGTTTCCTTCTGCCATTTTACATAAACCACCCCGATTTCTCGGATTTCGGTTGGGGGTGGTTCTCCGGATTGAATCAGGATCTCCACCCCGGTTTCTCTCTTCACCTGTTCGAGAATATTCACCAATGCCATAAGCTCAGGATAATTCCAAGGGCCTCCAGACCATCCCAGAGTGATCCTTCTTTTGTTTTGATGTCCATTAATCTTTGATTCCTCGAAAACTGCGGCAGATGAATCCTGATCCTTTTCGGATTTTGTGCTGCTTCCTGTCGAAAGATGCCTCATATCGGATTTCATGGTATACCAACGGGTATCAATGGACATGGGAAGAATCATAACCGATTCGTTTAACCGGCGGGCATAATCAGCCAGATATTGATGAGAGACAATCACCCAATCCGACATTCGAATAATCTCCTCTATCTTAGGCCCTATGCAATTGCCGAGATGATTTCTATAAAGCCAGAGTGCATCATCGAAATAAAACACGAGACATCTGGCATATCTTCTGAACCATCCCTCCAACCAGGCACTGGTATGATTTTCATCCAGATCGCGTTGGAGAAATACGATATCATAACGGCTGACCTTTAATAAAGTAATTAAACGCAAAATCACAGATAAAGGATAGGCGAACAGGGAATAGACCAAAATTCGGCAGATTCTGTAATTGATCCATGGCAAATGGATCAGGGCATATTTTTCAGGGATTCGGTGGGAAACGGAACAATGTATCCCCTTTTTTTCCAGATAGGGCAGGTATGATGACACGGCAAAACGGGTGGAAGGACTCTTTTTCCCTTCGGTTAAAAATAATATCCTGGGCCTTTTCATTTTTTGTTATTTTTCCAGGAAGAAATTTCCCAAAAAGAGGGCATCCAGACCGGTATCAAAAAAACAACGGATGGCCTCCCGGGGATGATGGACAATCGGTTCTCCCTTGACATTAAAGGAAGTATTGAGTATGACGAATTCACCTGTCAGACGACCAAATTCATTGATCAAATCCCAGTAGAGCGGATTCACCCCCCGTTTGACCAATTGAGGACGCACTGTGCCATCCACATGAACCACAGCCGGGATCCTTTTCTTCTTCTGCGGCTTGGCATCAAAAGAGGTAATCATAAAATACTCATCCCGCCAATCCATTAGATAATCCCCGGCCTTTTCCCAAAGCATGGAGGGACAAAAGGGACGGAATCCCTCCCTGAACTTTACCCTCTGATTGATGATATCCTTATTTTGGGCGTTCAACGGACTCATTAGGATGGAACGGCTTCCCAATGCCCTTGGCCCGCTTTCCATTCTTCCCTGAAACCAGCCAATGATCTTGTTCTCGGCAAGCAAAGCTGCTGCGGTTATTTCAGGTTGTTCGATATAGCGGTAATGCAGCCCTCTTTCCTTTAAGATCCTTTCGATCTCTTCGTTTGAAAAGGAGGGCCCCAGATAGAGATGCTCCAAATGACATCCATGGAAGTTCCTGTGCTGGTAATATATATAAAGCGCGGCTCCAAGGGCCAATCCGGAGTCACCGCAATTCGGAAAGATATGCTGTTCCTCCAAAAGCTCCCCCCTTTCATTCCATATCCTTTGATTCAACTTGACATTCAGAAAAACACCCCCGGAGAAAGCCAGGCATTTGCACCCTTTCTCTCCTGCCCAGCCAAAGACATACGATTTCATACATTCCTCTAATTTATACTGGGCCTCGGCAGCGATATTTTCTCTCCCGTATTGATCAATCAGTCGTTCCACTTCATAGGCCTCATCAAAATGAAACTGGGTGGAGCTGTTTTCGATCCAGTAATATGCCTGGCCCAATTTCGTGGGACGCAGCAGGACTTTCCCCTGAAATTGCGGGAAATATTGATCCAATACACCCGCACATTGAGCCCGGTCCCCATATGGGGCCAATCCCATGGTCTTACCTTCCCCGTCTCCGTGCCACCAGTGAAGGGCTTCAGTTACAATACTGTATGCCCATCCGATTGAAGCCTCTCTGTATAGTTTCTCCAAGGGAAGGATACTGTTTCCTTCTCCGAGCCAGACCGCAGTAGATACGCCATCCCCTGCCCCATCCACTGTAAAGATCAGGCATCTGTCATTGCTTTTTCGCGTAAAAAAGGCACTGGCTGCGTGGGCCAGATGGTGTTCCACATTGATGAGTTTTCTCTCATCCTTCAGTCGGAAATCGGGATAGTAAACAGGAAGCTGGAGGCGTTCCGAAGGTATACCAAAACCCAGAAAATCGATCATTTTGCTCTTTAAATAGGAATCTTTATTGATTCCCAGAACCACTCGAAGATCCTTCGGTGTCCTTTTCCAGGGAAAGGCAACGAAATCCACATCATTGATATCTTTTAATCCAGCCACAGAGAGGCAATAGGCCATGGCTTTGATAGGCACGTGATTACAGTGTTTGAGCCGTGTAAATCTTTCCTCGGCCACATCAGCCAAAATTTCTCCATCCTTGATGATAGCGGCACTGGAATCATGACCGCAATGGATACCCAGCACGATCATGGATGCTGCCTCCCTTGATCAATGACATCCCTGTATATGCCAATCAACTGCTTTGCAACTCTTTCAGGTGAATTCATTTTTCTTGACTTTTTCCTGCTTTCTTCGGAAATTTTAACGGCCAGTTCATCATCACTCAGGACCCTATATAGACATTCGGCCATGACCGCCGGATCACCTCTGGGAAACATCAGACAGCTTTTTTCATGCTCTGCAATCGAGGAAAGCCCACCGGCAAAAGAGACCACGGCAGGGGTTCCAACAAGCATGGCCTCTTGCAGACTATTCGCGCTATTTTCGATATGAGACGCAATAACAAAGGCCCTGGCCTTTTTTAATGCCGCAGCCAGTTCATCTGAATTCTTGAAGCCACAAAATCGGACATGATCTGAAAGTCCCAGCGTCTTCGTTTTTTCTCTTAAAAAGGCACCATATCCATTGAGGGAAAATGAACCGTAAATATGGAGCATGACCTCCGGCACCATTCTCTTTAAATAGGTCATGGCTTCAAGTATGGAATCGATCCCTTTGTATGGGTAAGGGGAGGATATGCAGGCAATGCTTTTCGCTTCGGACTCTTCGATACACCATGCATTCTCATAAAAAGCCTCTCTCATTACCTCATCACAGTGATAATATGCATATTGATCCGGGCCCAGGCCTGAAAGATGGCCCTGGTCCCAAATGGTTCTTCCGATAAAATAACGATTGATCCGGAATATCCTTTGTTCTGTTTTGGTTTTTCTGCACATCGTTAGATATTGCTTTATGATCCTGGGAGACCGAAGGATATCGCTACACCTCATACCTCCGAAAAACACTCTCACATAGGCAGACAAAATCCCCTGGATGGAAATCACCACAGGTTGGGAGATACACTCGGAAATGATCCCGTAAAACTCTTCAGTCCCATGCACATGGAGAATATCGGGATCAAAATCCTTTACCGCCTTAATGCAATAGGATAATTCTCTCCTATAGGATTGTATATATTCACATATCCTTGTTTTGGGAAGACAAAAATATATCACATTATCCGTTTGAAATCTTTGATATTCCGTAAAACCGGACAGGGCACAGGCAATTCCAAGTTGATATTCCGATCCGGACTGAAAACCCGGCAGACTTATCAATGCCTGTTTTAGGGCCGGCATCCAACAGCCCATGAAATCACCTTTCAGGCCCATATGATTCAACATTTCCGGAAAAGGTGTATTTACAAACCAAAGAATCTTCATGAGAATTTCAATCCCAATCCCAAAAGGCATAACATATGATTTTTATTAGTGATATAAATCATATACCTGTTATTTTGAAAAGCAATCGATGCCATAGGCTCCAAAATCTGTGAAGAGGAATGATCTCCAGGCCTCTTGTCCATGCATTCAGAAAAAAGACCGCCATCTTATAAAGGGGATTCTCTATCAATCTTTCCGCATCTGCATTATCCCTGATACTTGCATCAATCTCTCCCCTTTGTATGTCATCCCATAATCTAAGGATCTGCTCCGGGTGGATCCCCTCATACGGACAAAGCCAGCACAAATACCTATGCATATTATGCACTCGAAAGGGATTCCCCATGCGCAGATAGCAATTGTGCATCCATTTCTCTATTCCCTGATTGTATCCCTTATCAGTTATATCGGATGGTGTTGAGTAATAACTGCATTTCTTTCTAACCTGCTCTGGGAGCAATAAGGAGTAATGATAAAGCATCAGGCCCATTGCATAAGTCTTTTTTGCATTCCACCAGTTCAATTTTCGAAGATCACGTCCTTTTTCATCGTAAACCGTCGGTGGACGATGAGTGACATATCTGAATCCCTTTCCCCACCTGAATAACCTGTGATACTCAAAAGAACGCAGAAAATAATTATCACAATAAAAATCCGGCGCTCCCCAAAAGGTCATCTGTCGGAAGGACATACCGGATATATCAGGGTTCTGCCGCAACAAATGGCATACCCGATCCATATCCTTTCGGGTATAGAATTCATCAATATCCACCTGCCAGAGATAATCACCTGTGGCTACCTCTGCATAGGCCTTGCTCTGTTCATCCTTTTCATTCCAAAAACCCTCATGGGTAATGATCTTTACTTTATCTTCAGGATCCTCCTGTGCCTTGAATTCCCGGAGTGCTTCCAGGGTTCCGTCGGTGGAATGTCCATCGGGTGCTTCCCGAACAGCCTTGCGGGACCCCCCTTCTACTACGATAATTTCATAGGCACAGGGGTATAACTGCCTGAGACAGTATTTAGTAAAAGGCTCACCGTTTAAAACAATTATTCCGAAGCTGATCCGAGGATTATTCATATGGTTGCACATTCTATCCTCTGCACATTCTGACAGTTAAACCCAAGTGCCATACAAATTCCGAAAAGCTCTCCAGAATCCTGGCCTTTAAATACGGCTTTCTGCAGAAAAAAAATCTTATAAAACCCTTCAAACAGGCATATAATGTCTTGAAGCATTGTCTGACAGGCTGTTTTTTGAATCCAAATATCTCAAGGGATGAAAATCCTCTTATATAATTGGATTTTAACTGCCATTTTAGTTTTAGTTTATATTCAGGAATGAGATGATCCATAATGACATTCGGAACATAAAAGATAGGGTCATTCTTGGCCTTAATTTTTAATAAAAGACCAGTCTCTTCACCGTAAGAGAGCCTATTTCCGGACATTCCCAGTTTTATGTCAAAGCCCCCCAGGTGTTCAAGCAATGATCGCTTGAAGATCATATTTGTACCGCTGATCCATTCATGCCTTCCAACGGGCCTTTCTTGATCTCCCAATGTCCATGAACCGTATGACCGCTTAAACCACTTGGGAATTTGCACTAGGCTGTATCCTCTATAAGGACCTCCGAAAGCAACGATATCCGGATGTCTGCTAATGAAAGCGAGGATATTACGGATCCATCCGCTCTCAGCCCTTGCATCATCATCCATATATGCGACATACTTACCTTTGGCAATCCGATATCCCCTGTTTCGTGCATATGACAATCCCAATTTCTCTTCTCGAATGTAAAAAAGATTGGGAAAGGATAAAAATTTTTCAAAGATCTCTTTTGTACCGTCTGAGGAGGCATTGTCCACAACAATAATCTCGAATCGATCTCTTTCACACGTTTGCTGCACCAGACTTCTCAGTGCATTCTCCAGCAAGGCACTCCGGTTAAGGGTGCAAATAACGACGGAAATGATGACACCGCCATAATCTCTAATATCATGATGCATGACAGAACCGTTCAATTAATGGTGGATTATTTGGAATAGAATGGCCTTGGATATTTCAGAGGGATTCATTCCTGAAAAATACCCTTTAGTGTCTCAGGCAATTTTCCCGCTTGTAAAGCATCCATCTTCCTTTTGATCTGCTTCTTTAGCCATTCATCATCTGTATTTTCATAAAGCTGTCTTAAAAATGACAGTGCGTTCTCCTTTTCTCCGGATTGGGTTAATAGACTCGCTGCAAGTTTTGGAAGATATCTTGGATGACCGGGTAACTGTGCGGCCTTTGTGATATAGTATGATGCGTTTTTTATGTCTTTATGATAATAAAAATAATTAAACCCGAGATAAAAATGGAGCCGCCAGTATTCAGGATAATGTTCGATACCTTTTTTCATGATTGCTGTACTCTGTTCAGTATTCCCTCCTTCCAAAGCAAGGACGATCCCACCAAATTCATAGGGGTATCTAAAAAGGGGGTCCAGGGTTGTGATGAGATCCAATATGTGAAAAAGCCATTTATAGCTGCGGTCTGTCAGATAGTGACTACCGAAATAACCGATGGCTTTAATCCAGAGCAGGTCAGCAATCAGATTATCAAATCCGATACAAACCGGCTTTAAGAATTTACCTGATGGAATATAGAGAAGCCTTTCTTCCCTATCACGATAAAAAGAATGGTCAATAAAGGTTTGGACTCCATAAATACAGAAAAAAAGCAGGCAAAGCGTTACAAACCATATTGAAAAATGAAATAGCTTGTTTTCTTTAATCTTGGAAATCATCATGCATCCTTTCCATAGACCTTTTTTCGGTATCATGATCAATGACCGTCCAACATGATCAAAGCTCAAAGCATCAATTTAATCCTTTGAATTAGGGATGATTCAAAACGCATTCATCCGGGTATCGAGCTGACTCATATCGAAATCAATCAATGACTTTTCATACGTAGTATATGCCCTTTTTTCTAATCCCAATCCTTTAATGGCTTGAACCTCTTCATATTCAGCCCTGGCGGACTTTGAATCACCGAGTGCCTCCAATGCCAATCCCAGCCAAAAATGTCCGGACATGGAATAGGGCTCGAGATTTACTACCTTTTTTAGCGCATCTACAGCTTTCTCCGGCCTGTTTTGATAGAGCAAAACCTTTCCCAATCCAAGATAACCTTCATAAAGATAGGGGGATAGAAAGATGGATCTTCTGAACTCCTTGCCAGCCTTATCTAAAATATCCCTCTGGGATGGAAAAATCAAATATAGATTTAAATATCCGGAGCCCAATGATAGGGGAAAACGATAATCATCCGGATTAAGGGTTTGAGCCAGTTTTGCCTCCTGCAATCCCCTCTCAAGTGCGTTTGAATCCGCTGTACAGCCATAAAGTCTAAAATATGCCCCCCCCAGAGAATTGTGATAGGGTGCACATCCAAAATCCATTTCAATGGCCTTTTCCATATATTTGATATCTTCAATGATTACGCTGCCTTTGGCCTTGTTGAATCTTTTATATCCCAGATACTGTTTGATGGGTATCCATGCCAGTGATAACGGGATCAATAGTAATATCAGACTCAGGCCCCTTCCGGAAAGGCGGAAGCGATATCCAGCCTGTTCCTGAGCCCGTAAGTTTGACTGCCTGATCCAAACAGTTAATATCAAGAGCAAAAAGAGAATGGGCGGGATATGAAAGATAAAATCCACACAGGAATGAAAAAGAAGGGTCAGGAGCCCGATCAGTATGGCCTTTCGATCGGCAGATCCCTGGTCCGTGGCGTGATTTTCCTCTTTAGAACGGTCATAAGGGATTTTCTTTAATCCGTAGAAAAAGACAACTAAAATAGTGCTTAAAAAAAAGAGAATCCCAGGTATACCCATCTCTGAACCCGTATGCAGGAATTCATTATGTGCATATCTCGCCACTCTGGCATATTTTGCCCAGGCATTCTTCACGGGAAACGCATAACGATAGGAGAAAAATCCGAAATTCCCCAGCCCTATACCAAATACCGGATAGTCTCTTAGCATGGTCAATGCACTTTTCCACATGGACCATCGACTGTATGCATATACATCATATGTGCTGACCTGCCTTATCCTTTGAATCGCAGGGTTTGGAATAAAGAGTAAAAGGATAAGGACACCGATCAAAAAGCAGAATGCCTTTTTTTTTGATTTAATAAGGAAAAGGAACCCAATTCCCCCCCCGAAAAGTGCAAAAAATCCGCCCCTTGATTGCGTCATCAAGATACCTATCCCCAAAAAAACAATGATCAGTACCTTGAAGATAAAAAATCTCCGAAAAAAGGGATTAAACACGAGCCTTGCGATAATGAACATGAAAAGAC
>JBLIRM010000111.1:0-11594 GCA_049472295.1 bacterium
ATGATCTGCAATGACCTGCAATTACAAATAGCGTGAACGGTTATGAATCAATTAACGCATAATTGCAATATATAGCGGGTGTTCTCCACGGTTGATCAGAAGGAGAACCGTCCCTTCACTGGATAACTTTAATGCCTTTCGAAAGTCACCGGTATTCCTGATCTCCTTCCGGTTGACTTCAAGTATGACGTCTCCCCTCTGGATGCCAGCCTTGTCTGCAGGACTGTCAGGCTCTATATTTGTTACCAGTATACCTTCACCCTTGCTTAAGTCGAAGGCCTTGGCCAATTCCGGAGTAATGTTCTGGAGGGTCATGCCAAGGGCCGATTCCTCCTTTTCCGCCAGGCGTCCCCCTCCGCTTTCTTCGAATTCTCCCAGTTTCACTGTGAGTTCCATTGGCTTTCCATCACGGATAAGCTCTATTTTTACCTTTGTGCCCGGCCGCGTCAAACCGGCAAAACGGGAGAGATCCGAGTATTCTCTGATCTCCTTCCCCTTGAAACTGGTAATAATATCGCCCCCCTTGACACCAGCCTTCTCAGCAGGGCTTCCTTCAACCACCTCTGCCACCAGGGCGCCCTTGTTCTCTTTCAGGCCGAAAGATTTAGCCAGGCTGGGCGTCACCCTCTGTATCATCAATCCAAGCCAGCCCCGTTTGATCTTCCCTTCCGTTTTCAAGTCCTCCAGGACATCCTTCACCATATTGACGGGGATTGCAAAGCCGATCCCCTGGCCTTCGGCCACAATGGCTGTATTGATTCCCACCACTTCGCCATAGATATTAAAGAGCGGGCCTCCGCTGTTTCCCGGGTTAATGGATGCATCGGTCTGGATAAAGGAATTATAAGGTCCTTGACCAATGGTCCGCCATTTGGCACTGACAATCCCTGCGGTGACTGTATGCTCGAGGCCGAATGGATTGCCAATGGCCACAACCCATTCCCCGATCTGAAGCGCATCCGAGTTCCCCAGTTTCGCAATCGGAAGTTCCTCCTTGGTATCGATCTTGAGCAAGGCCACATCCATATCTTCATCGCTGCCAATGATTTTTGCCTTGTATTCATTGTTATCAGACAAAGTCACAAGGATATCCTCCGCATCTCTCACCACATGATTGTTGGTCAGGATGAAACCCTCTTTGTCAATGATAAAGCCGGACCCAAGGCTTTTTTGCTTGAGATCGCCCTTGGGCATGCCGAAGAATTTATCAAAAAAATCGTCCCCAAAGAAATCACGGAAAGGATCCCTGAAAGGGGCATGAAAATTTTGGAAACCTTTCACGACCTGTGTCGAACTGATATATACCACTGTGGAGTTTAGCTTTTTGGCGATCTCCACAAATGTGTTCGGGGAAATGATCTGGATCTCCGCAGATTTTTCTTCCGGGACATTTTCCTCGGAATTGCTGGCGATGCTCTGAGGCGTAAAATCGATTCTCGAAGCCACAATCAGCCCGCCAATAAAACAAGATAGACAAAGGATAACAAATAAAGGTATCCAGCGCCTTTTGGATGTCATTTTTTACCTCCTTGATTCAAAATAAAGTTGTAAAGAAAAATATTTGACAAAAGAATGACCCGTGCAAATGCATCAGGCTTTATAAATAAATCTAAATTATATAAATGCATTGGGATAGTTTATGAATCAGAGATTATCTTATTAGGGGATAGATTGCAAGATCTATTATATGCATCTAAGGAAAGATTACAAATTTTGACTTCAGATATATTTATGTCATTGTTTTATAGAAAATTTTTCAGGACTTCTTCACAAAATCCAGTAGCGGACATACACATCTCGGCTTTTTAAGCCTTTGCAGGGCATTTTCTTCGATTTGCCGAATCCTTTCCCGTGTCAGATGAAAATACCTTCCGATCTCTTCCAGTGTCCTTTCCTGATAAGTCCCGATACCGAAGCGCATCTCTATGATCTTTTTTTCCCTTTCGGACAGGGTTTCAAGGATATTCTGAATCTCTTCGCACAGGCTTTGCTTGATGACCCAATCGACAGGAGACGCGCCCTTTTTGTCCTCGATATAATCGGAGATGCTCGAATTACCGAATTCATCAATGGGGGTTTCTACGGATATAGGGATCTTGATGACACCCAGAAGTTCACGAACCTTTGTGACACTCACGCCCATTTCATCGGCAATATCCTGCAAATTGGGCTCTTTTTTTCTGTCTTGCATGAGTCGCTGATGGGCCTTTAGCATCGATTTTATCGCATCAAGGGTATGTACTGGGATTCGGATAATTCTTGCTTTGTCCGCAAGTGCCCGGGTGATGGCTTGTCTGATCCACCAGATCGCATAAGTGCTGAATTTGCAGCCACGATGATAATCGAATTTTTCCACGGCCTTTATAAGGCCGATATTCCCCTCCTGGACCAGATCCATAAATGGGAGACCGCTATTGGTATATTTTTTGGCGATGCTGACCACAAGCCGCAGGTTTGCCTCAATCAATTCGGCCTTTGCTTTTTCGTCCCCATCAGCAATTCGCTTGCCCAGATCCTTTTCCTGCTCCCTTGTCAGTAAAGCAACTTTCCCTATTTCCCTGAGGTAGAGCTTTATTTGATGATCAGTCTCGGCATTTTCAGTCTCCGGGGCCTTATCTTCAACATCTTCTAAATCATTCTCCGGATTGTCTATCAGCTTTTCATCATAGTCATCCGGTGTATCTTCTATATCATTTAAAGAATACATGTTTCTTAAAAGACCTCCTTAACCTCTATCTCCTTAACCTCTGTTTTTTGGTACGTATACCAAACCCTTTGTAAAACTGTAAAATGAGTCAAAATGGCAAGGATCCATAAACAGATTTCCATTCGGAGGATCAATGCACCTAAGGCCAGCATGATCACCCTTTCGGGCCTTTCCATGATTCCGACATCGCATCTTTGGATGATCGATTCTGCCCTCGCCTTTGTGTAGCTCACCATGACAAAACCAATCATGGTGATGAGGGTTAAAATCAGATAACCCACTGCAATCTTTTGCGCATACATGATGCCGAGACCGGACAGGACAAACATGTCCGAATAACGGTCTGATGTGGAATCAAGAAACGCTCCGAATGAAGAGGCTCGGCTGAATGCTCTCGCGTAAACCCCATCCAATATGTCAAATAGCCCGGCAAAAAGGATAAGAATCCCACCGACTCTCAAATAACCGAATGCAAAAAAAATGCCTGTTATGAGGCTAAAAAATAAACCGATGAGTGTGAGAATGGAAGGAACACTCTTATGATCTGGTAGAAGCTGAATAAGATAACCCAGAGGAAGATCAAAACTCCCTTTCAGCAATCGACTTAACATAAATTAATTTTGTTTTATCGGAAAATAATTAAAAAAAATATGGCCCTTTTGGTATATGTTTTGTATATCATATGCAAATTCTTTCATATTTCAGGCATGGAATTTCAGACATTACCCCTTTCGCGCTATGGTAGCGCATGAGCCATTTTTAGGGATTTTTTTTCGAGAGAGCCAAATATTGCATCCTCAGATTATAGAGCATTTCCTCCATGAGCTGGTCCTCCTCTTTGGTTCGATTCCCTTCGGTCTTTTCCTTGAGCATGGCAATGATATCTATGGTCTGCTTTGCCAGGGGGAGGTCAATGCATTTTTGATTGGTGGTGGGATCGCAAATCTCTCCTAAGTGAATAAAAACGGACGTGCAAAGTGACATGACAAAAGCTGTAAAATCCACCTCAGGGAGCGGGATCTCGTGTGAGGATTTTTCCTCGGTCTTCTCTTTGTCCCTGGGCCCTTTCTTTTGGGCCTCTTGTTTTAAAGATGCCCGATCCTTTCCTGGGGAAGCCTTTTCATCGGCCTCACCGGCAGCATCGCCTTCCGTTTTTTTCGCACCTATTCTTCGATCTATAATGGTAAAACCGGGACCTTCAATGACATCATCTTTCTCACTCATATCAAACCTCTTTTTAATTTATTTTTTCCTGGCCATCATGATCGTCGAGTAACAGTCATTGAGGAATACAAAAAATGTGAATCAATTCTAATTATAACGTAGTTTTGCTGTTTTTCAAGCGGAAAAAAAGCCCTTGCCTTTTATGGCAAGGGCTTTTTAAGATCAACAGTTTAATACATTCCTCCCATGCCACCGCCACCCGGGGGCATCATGGGTGCCTTCTCTTCTTCTTTGATATCCGTTATAAGTGCTTCTGTGGTGATCATCAGGCCGGCAATGCTTGCAGCATTTTGCAGGGCTGTCCTTGTCACCTTGGTGGGGTCAATGATACCGGCCTTTAATAGGTCTTCGTATTCGCCGGTTTCAGCATTAAATCCGAAGTTGCCGGAGCCCTCTTTAACCTTCTGAACCACAATGGAACCTTCCACGCCGGCATTGTTCGCAATCTGTCGAATAGGCTCTTCCAGGGCCCTTCTGATAATTCTCACACCAATGGCCTCGTCACCTTCCAGTTTTAATTTGTCCAGTGCAGAGAGGCATCTCACCAGGGCCACGCCGCCGCCCGGCACGATCCCTTCTTCAACAGCAGCGCGTGTGGCATTCATGGCATCTTCAACCCGGGCCTTCTTTTCCTTCATCTCTGTCTCAGTGGCAGCTCCCACATTGATCACTGCAACACCACCCACGAGCTTGGCAAGTCGCTCCTGAAGTTTCTCACGGTCATAGTCAGAGGTGGTTTCTTCGATCTGGACTTTGATCTGTTTTATGCGGGCCTCGATGTCCGATGTCTTGCCGGAACCCTCTACAACGGTTGTGTTGTCCTTATCGATTGTAACCCGTTTACATTTGCCCAGATCATCCAGTTTGATATTCTCGAGTTTGATGCCCAGGTCTTCAGTGATGACGCGGCCTCCGGTCAGAATGGCCACATCCTCCAGCATGGCTTTCCTGCGGTCACCAAAACCAGGGGCCTTCACAGCGGCGCAATTCAGGGTTCCCCTGAGTTTGTTCACTACCAGGGTTGCCAGTGCTTCACCCTCCACATCTTCAGCCACGATCAATAGGGGCGTGCTCATTTTGGCAATCTGCTCCAGGATGGGAAGGAGATCTTTCATACTGCTGATCTTTTTTTCATGAAGCAGTATATAGGGATTGTCCAGGATCACTTCCATTCTCTCAGGATCGGTGACAAAGTAGGGAGAGAGATAACCGCGATCAAACTGCATTCCCTCGACAAATTCGAGAGAGGTCTCCATGCTCTTGGCCTCTTCCACGGTAATCACACCATCTTTCCCGACCTTTTCCATGGCCTCTGCAATCAGGTCACCAATGGTCTTATCGTTATTAGCGGATATGGTCCCGACCTGTGCGATCTCCTTTTTGTCCTTGGTCTCTTTGCTGAGATTTTTCAACTCTCCGATCACCACATCTACGGCCTTTTCGATGCCCCTTTTGAGGGCCATGGGGTTTGAACCGGCAGTGACGTTCTTTGCCCCTTCCTTATAAATGGCCTCTGCCAGTACTGTGGCTGTTGTGGTTCCGTCGCCCGCCACATCGCTGGTCTTGGATGCCACTTCCTTGACCATTTGAGCACCCATGTTTTCATAAGGTTCTTCCAATTCGATATCCTTGGCCACGGTCACCCCATCTTTGGTAATGGTGGGCGAACCGAATTTTTTATCCAGAACCACGTTTCGGCCCTTGGGGCCCAGTGTGATTTTTACCGCTTGGGCCAGTTTGTCCACACCTTTTAGAATTGCGTGTCTGGCTTCTTCGTCAAAGACAAGCTGTTTTGGCATATCAATACTCCTCCTGATTTATTATTGAAAAATCATCTCTATTAATTATTGAACAATCCCGAGGACGTCATCCTCCCGCATTATGAGATATTCTTCGTCTTCGATCTTGACCTCTGTTCCAGCGTACTTTCCAAAGAGTATCCGGTCACCCTCTTTAAGATCCAAAGGCTGTTTTGTTCCGTCCTCTTTCACCTTGCCGCCGCCGACAGCCACAACCTTGCCTTCCATGGGTTTTTCTTTGGCTGTGTCAGGTATGATGATTCCACCCTTGATCTGTTCGCCGAGTTCAATCCTTTTAACCAAGATTCTGTCCTGTAAAGGTTTGATTTTCATATAACCATTCACCCCTTTCATGTTTTTGAATAAGCTGCTTAATGAGAACTGTCAATAAAATCATTTTTATAATGGGTTTATTAACAAACAACCTGCCTGATGCATACACCTCCTTTTTATAATTATTAGCACTCTCCTTAAGTGAGTGCTAATAATATAGTGATTGATCCATAAAAAATCAAATTTGCTTTGATGGGAAAAAATGCTGATAAGAGGCCAAATATATTAAAATTCTCAAAAATACTAACAAATACTAATTTTAATTTACTTTTTCTGATTTTTTTAATAAATTTTGGATTTTTTACGAGAATATCAAGGAATGATTGATTAGGATTGATTAAAGAAATGATTGAATCTTTGGATGAAGCGAGGGAGTTCTCAAACCGTAACTTTATAATGCATCAGATTCTACTTGAAGAGAGAATCCATCTGTTCTTCAATATCCCAGAGATCCATCCTCTTTTGGGACTGTCGTCTTTTATATGTATATATCCCAATGGCCAGGATGCTTATCAGAAACCAGATAGTGAAGCCGCTTGTAAGAAAGGGCACCCAATTGTAGCGACGTCGCAGATAGATGTGCCAGTTTCTTTCGAATTCTGTAAGAGAGATCCCGAAAACATGATAGAATACCTTGGCCGGTGGCTGGCCTGCCACCAGTTCACCAATCATTCGATTGAGGTAATCTATACCATATCGGTTTAAAATATAGGCAATTAAACTGATACTTTGGGCATAGGCGCGGTCCGCAAGACGCTTTTCTACAGGAAAATCTGCTTTTATGGATGAGAGGGGTAAAAAGGAGCGGGTGAGTGCAGTCTGCGCCATAGTGATTCTGTAATGCCAGTTCCACTGCCGTGCCTCATACATGGCCAGACCTTCATGCAGCCATAGAGGCAGGTCCACCCCTCTGTCTTTGGTCACATTGAAGAGAATGAAATGGGTTAGTTCATGCGCCACAATTTGCTGAATGTCCGGATGAGAGGCTTTTTCCGCCTTTGGAGAAAGCAGGATGATCAGATTCTCTTGGGGATAGAATACCCCTATAGACCATTCATGGGTCTTTTCCTTTGATGGCTGTAATGCCTCATACGATCCTCGATCCGGGGCAAGGTAGACATTTGCCTTTAGCTCCGGATCGATACCGATATCCTTTACTATCCTTTGATAATCCTCTTCCGCCCTTTCCATGATGTAATCGGCAAGACGGTGATCATCCCGAAGATAAAAGAGGGTGAAATGCCGGGTTGATTGCTTTTGCCAATCCTTGGGAAGGATATCGGGAAAAACCGATTTACATGGATTTATCAGTAAATAGCTGAGAATGGTGAAAAGAATGGTCAGGATCAAGAAGGGAGAATGCTCGATTTTAAACGGATATTTCAATGCATGTGTCCTTTGGATTTATCTTCGATGTCATATGGTTATGGGATCTGGCAAGGCCATCGGGATTGATCATCCTGCAAAAAAGTCATTTTATGAAACCTGAATTTTCAATCAGAGAATATCCTCAAGGCCCGACTCTGTCAATAAAAGGATCATGAAAAGGATTTAATAAAGCCTCCCTATATGATCCGGTAAAATGTTTGCTCACTCTCATGTTGAGTTAGAATGAGAATTGCCGGATTTAAGGTTTTGATAATGATGCTAATTATAGTATAAGATAGTATCAAATAAGAGGCGTCAAATCCAAAAAATCAAAGCATAACATGAAAGGTTTGGCATTTTTCTAATCAGACCTGGCCTTTAAGATATCCGGTATTGCTGTAAGGAAAGAATCTACACAACATAAAATTTCGGGAAAAATGAGTAAGCCTTTACCACTAAAGCTCCTTATAAGCCTTTCTTTAATTGTTGCCATCTATATCACATTTTCTCATGTGCTTAAACACGAGTTTATCCATCTGGATGATGACCTGTATGTCACTGAGAACATTTATATCCAAAAGGGGCTCACAAAGGAAGGCCTTTTGTGGGCCTTTACCAAACCCCATGCAGGTTTATGGATCCCTCTGACCTGGATATCCTTTATGATAGACTCCCATCTCTTTGGTTTGAATGCCGGGGGATATTATCTAACCAATCTGCTCCTTCACATCATCAATGCACTTTTGCTGTTTTTGATATTAAAAGGGATCACAGGGTCTTTATGGAAGAGCGCATTTGTGGCCTTTCTATTTGCCCTGCATCCCCTGAGGGTTGAATCAGTGGCCTGGGTGACGGAACGCAAGGATCTGTTGAGCTCCCTCTTCTTTCTCCTGACGATCTGGGCATATGCCAATTATATTAAAGGACCAAATTATAAGAGATATATCCCGGTATTCATTTTCTTTGCCTTAGGCCTGATGGCAAAACCAATGATCGTAACCCTCCCGTTCATTCTGTTATTTCTGGATTATTGGCCCTTGGGACGATTCGGATCTGAAGGGGTTTCCGGTATGAGTAATATAACCGGCATGAATTATATTAAAAGAACTTCAATGGGATTCCTGGTCCTGGAAAAGATCCCCCTTTTCCTGCTTTCTGCATTGACCGGTCTTATGACTCTTTCTGCATGCAAGGATTTGGGATATCTATCCCCGTTGGATGTATTACCACTGTTATACCGGATCACCAATGCTGCGGTCTATTATGTCAAATATATCGGGATGATGATCCTGCCCGTAAATCTGGCGATATTGTACCCTCACACCGGTATCCTCCCTATGTGGCAGGCCGCCGGGGCCATTTTGATCTTGTCCTTTATATCCCTCGCTATCTGGAGACTCCATCGACCTTATCTTTTTACAGGCTGGCTTTGGTATCTCTTCACCCTTCTTCCTGTGATAGGGATTGTCCAGGCAGGGTCCCAGGGGCTGGCTGACCGTTTCACTTACATCCCCTTAATCGGTCTTTTTATCATGATCACCTGGGGGATACCCGAGCTTTTCGAAGCCTGGCTCCACCGTACGGTCTTTCTCGCCGTATCGGCCGTTCTGGTCCTTTTGACTTTGATGCTGTGTACCATTCGGCAGGTCAGATACTGGCAGGATAGTGTCCGGCTTTTTGAGCATACTCTTGATGTGACGGATAACAATTGGCTTATACACTTCAATCTCGGCCTTGCCCTGGTTCGTCAGGGTAAGGTAGAGGAGGGCATTTTACATTATCAGGAGGCCTTGAGGATTACACCTGATTCTGAGAGGGCTCATAACAATCTCGCGGTTGCTCTGGCTGGACAGGGAAAGATCCAGGAGGCTGCTTTTCATTACTCTGAGGCATTGAGGATCAAGCCCGACCATGAAACCTCACACTTCAATCTCGGGTTTCTCTTGACAAAGCAGGGGAGGATCGAGGAGGGAATCGATCATTACCTGGAGGCGATAAAAATCAGGCCCGATTTTGCCAAGGCCCATTTTCATCTGGGTCTGGCATTTCTGGAAATAGGGGACAGGGGTGCCGCAGCTGAAGAGTCTGAGATCCTGAAGGGATTGAGCCCTGAGTTGGCAGATATGTTGTCAGAGAAAATCAATGCATTTTGATCTTGGCTGGATGTAATCCTCTATTAGAAAAGGGAGCAGCAACATGTACTGCTCCCCAATTTTAGTAGGAGGCCTTTCTGAGGTTTGAAAAGGCTCTCCAACGAAGGAGTGTGTTTAAAACACCAATGCCGTTGGAGCAATAAAGAATAGCTCCAAATTGTATTGAATGCTTGATCAGAAAATTTGAGATCAGCAAGCTTTGTTCATAAGACCGAATCACTTAGACCCAGCATTATTGAAGGAATGAACAGTTGCTGAAATTTTCTCATCAAGCCTTTGTGATGAAAAAGGCCATAATGTTTGGCCAAAATGAAAAGGAAATTCATATATCTTTAATATTTTAAAGATATTATAAATGTTTTGTCAATTGACAAAAAAAGCTAAAATATAAACTATTTTGAATTAATTTTGATAAAAAGACAGACTATTTTCAAGGGAAAAAATAGGTAGTTTTTTTGGATTTTTATATGAATGTTCGGCTAATGAGCATGGATAAACGCAGTATTGTGCTATAGCGTCACATCCAATTCAACCGCCTTTTGACCTAAGAGGAACCGCTGTCTCAATACCTTGAGTCTGATCGTTTCTCCATGCCTTTTGTCGAATAATCCGATCTTTACATCCTGAATGGATTCGATCCCCCATTCGTCAATTGAGAGGATGGTATCCCCCTTTTTTAATCCTGCCTTGAGAGCAACGCTTCCAGGGAGGAGATCCTTTATGTTCACCTTGCTATCCTTCTCCTGCAGCAGAACGCCAAGTTTAGGAGACTCGGGTGCGTCCATGGGCTTCGGGAAAAGAAGATAATCACCGATTTCTGTCCCGAGTTCATCGAACTCACCATTGATGAGGGTGGCATATGCTTTATTGTTCAGCCGCTTGGCCCTTTGCGGTATCCCTGAGCTGAACATGATGTGTTGAACGCCTGCGAGCACGACCATCTGGTAATCCGGATGATCAGCCATGAATCCGGCTATGGAGTGGGCCATGGTCTCGTCCCAGAGTATCTGAGACTGGTAGAAGTTGTTGAAATTTTTAATACTGAATCCCTTGTGGAGTGCGAAAAATCCTCTCAACTTTTCTTTGTAATCCTCGTCAGCCATGTCCATATCGAGAGGGATCTCTTTTTTTTCCTCATCGGTCAGGGCATCAAGCCCTCCTTCGGTGACCTTTTTGGTGATCTCTTCTCTGATGTTGATGGCGACCAAAGGAATCCCTTTTGCCCTCGCAAAATCAATGATTTCACGGTATAGCTGATAGTCAAATCTCCAACGTTTGAAATATTCGGAGGCCTTAAGGAATTCCCTTTCATTGATGCTGCACGTGATATAATCATCCAGTGCCTTCTGGAATGGTGCCTGGAACATCTCCATGCCAATGGCAAACCTTTTCCCTTGCTTGTATAGCTCAGCGATGAGTTCGAGCTGCACCCTGTGATCCTCATAATTCGAGTGTCTCTCACCTACATAGATGATGGGTGTATCCATGACATCTCTGATGATGTCGGAGAGCCCGACCGTGCTTTTGGGATCGATCCCCAACACAGGCTCGTACAGGTTCAATTCCATGCCCCTTTCCCTCGCTTCAGTCTCCTTTTCCATATTCTTTCCCCCCTGGAACCGGATGAAGGAATATTTGCCGTAGCGAAAGATCCGCCTGATTACAGGATCGATCTCGGCTCTTGAATCACCATGGGCATAGGCAACCACCTTTTCCGAGTTCAGAGGGTTTGGTTTGACGATGAGACTGAATCCGGGCCCGGGCGGACTGATTGTCCCGAATAGTCTTTTCAGGACCGGGCTCTTATATCCCAGCACAAGAACAGAGGAGGTTTGGATATCTTCATCCTTTACCTCCTTTTCCTTCACAGCAACAAATCCCTCTGCCTTGAAAATATCGATTAATGCTGCGAATTTTTCCTCTTCCTCTTCCTCTTCCTCTTCAGGGATAACCATCAGCCTCTTCTCATCACCCACAAGCCGTGCGATCACAGGGGGCAATTCATTCTCG
>JBLIRM010000112.1:0-11388 GCA_049472295.1 bacterium
AAGGCTTACGCCCGCCAAGGGGCATCAGATCCTGTTTAATGCGGTCGCCCGACTCCTTCGAAATCGTGACGATTTTTTAGTTCATGTGGTGGGGGATGGCGAACTCAAAACTGAATTAATGGCTGTGGCCCAGAGTTTCAACCTGAATGGCCATCTCCGGTTCCTGGGTTTTCGAGACGACGTTAGGACATTATATCCCACCTTTGACATGGTGGTGATCCCCTCCCTGTGGGAGGGCCTTTCTCTCACCCTGCTGGAGGCCATGGCATCCGGATTGCCTGTGGTGGCCACCGCAGTTTCCGGCAATATCGACGCCATTGAAAACGGAAGGAACGGATTGCTGATCCCGCCCAATTCAGCCCGTGAGCTTGCCAAGGGGATCGAATACATCCTGGATCATCCGGAAAATGCCGTTTCTCTTGGACGAAGAGCCCGGCAGGTGGTGGTGGATAAATTTTCAGTGCAAACTATGGTGAAACAGTATGAAAGACTCTATTCTGATGTCATAAAAACGGAGGTCTGAATGATATGAAAATGCTTAGGACACTGAAAAGAAAAGCCTATCACGCCCAGCGATATTTCATGCTCTATTCCGCCTCACGATTGATACCTCTGGTACTGGTCACTGAGTACCCGAGGTCCGGGGGGAGTTGGCTCTGCGAGCTGCTTTCCTCTTCCATGGACATGTATTTCCCGAGGCATTCCTTCCAGAGTTTTAAGCCGGGGATATACCACGGACATTACCTTCCCTCAGGACACATGAGACATCTGCGGAAACGATTCCTCATGGTCCGCGACGGAAGGGATGTGATGATCAGCACTTATTATAAGAATCTCTTCCATCAGATCGACGGGGAATACACCAGAGACGTTCTCTTCTACCGGAAGTTGTTTGCTTTTGATGATTTTGATGACATAAGGCGCAATCTGCCTGAATTCTTGGAGACCATGTTTACTCTAAAAATTCCCAGATCCTATCGGATGACCTGGCAGGGGAGTTGGACCTCATTCAACGAGGCGTGGCTTCAAGAACATGTGGATGCCATCTTACGGTACGAGGAGCTGAGAAATAATACGGTGGGTGTTGTGCGGGGAATTATCGATTACCATTTCGAGGGGCGCGCAACCGATGAGCGGATATCCGAATCCGTGGAAAGATTTTCCTTCAAGGCAAAGACCGGACGTGACCCCGGCACGGAGAATAACCGCTCCCAGGATCGCAAGGGGATTATCGGTGATCACAAGAATCACTTTACCAGGGAAGCTGCGGAAATCTTCAACCATTATGCAGGCCATCTGTTGAAAAGGCTTGGATACGAAAAGGACGATTCCTGGATCGACCGGTTTTCCTGATGGTTTCAAAGAAAAAACCCAAAATCCTGTTCATTCTGACCCTCCCTCCCCCTCTTCATGGGGCCAACATAGCCAATGAGGCCCTTTGGAACTCCGAGGTCCGGCAGGCCTTTGACTCTATTCTGCTGGACATATCGGATCATAGGGATGTCAACAACCTGGGCAAATTGGATCCGGTCAATGTAACGCTGGCTTTAAAAAGCATGGTTGCCCTTTGCAGCCGCCTTCTTAAAGAAAGATTAGATCTGGCATATCTTCTGATATCCCAGAATAACCTCGCCTTTTTCAGGGATGGATTGTACATCTTGCTCATTAAGGCCATTTCAAAAAAAACAAGGGTCCTCATACATCTCCATGGAAGTAATTTCAAAAGGTTTTATAAAAACACCCATTGGTTCATGAAAAGATTCATCGATTTTACCCTCAAAAGGGTGGATGCAGCCATTGTCCTGGGGGATTCCCTAAAACCGATCCTTACGGATTGGATCAAAGAGGTTCACGTTGTGCCAAATGGGACGGATATTCGATTCTCATTGGATAAGAAAAGGAAGGGGCATAATGAGAATGAGATCGTCCTTTTTCTGAGTAATCTCGCTAAATCCAAGGGGGTGGCTGATGTGGTGAAGAGTGCTGTTTACGTGACCCGGGAATATCCCCAGGTCATATATAAGATGGCCGGGATGTGGAAGGATGACTCTTCTTTTAATGTGCGGGGTGATGCTCTTCAAAAGGAAGTCACAGAGATCATTCAATCCAATGGCATAGAAAACTCTGTCCAATTCCTGGGAGTAGTATCCGGAAAGGCCAAAGAGGAACTGCTTCTGAATGCCGACATCTTTGTTTTACCATCCTATTGCGAAGGACAACCCAAGTCTATAATCGAGGCCATGGCCGCGGGATGCCCTGTGATATCAACCCGGACCGGGGCTATTCCTGAGACGGTTATGGATAACAAAACCGGATTTTTGATTGATCCTGGAAATCCGGAAATGCTGACGGATCGTATCATCCGATTAATCGAAGACAAAAATTTGTGTCACCGGATGGGCATGGCCGCCCGTATACGGTATCAGGCTCTTTACACTCAGGAGCATTTTATTGCCAATATGATGGGGGTCTTTAAAGACGTTTTGGCCCATTAGATTATGTGCGGAATGGTCGGTTATATATATCCGAGGCAGGTCTGCGGATAAAAACCTATATGGTGTACGAGCATTTCACCGAAAGGATCGGCTTTAACATGATATCCCATTTGATTTTTTACACTTCCATTCAGCATATATAAAGGAAGGGTTAGTGCATGAAACAACTCCTGCAGAATTTTAAGACCGGGGAACTCCTGATGGAGGAGATCCCTCCTCCCACTCTTAAACCGGGGGGCGTGTTGGTTCAAAATATCTGTTCCCTGATCAGTGCGGGCACTGAGCGCTCCACCGTGAGCACGGCCCAGGCCGGCCTTATAGGAAAGGCCAGGCAAAGGCCCGATCTGGTCCGGCAGGTTTTGGACAATGTCAAGAGAGAGGGCATTATCGGGACATACCGGAAGGTCCGGACCCGGCTCGAAAGCCTGAAGGCCCTGGGCTATAGCTCCGCGGGTATTGTCTGCGAGAGCGGTTGCGATGCATTTCAACCCGGGGACCGGGTGGCATGTGCAGGTGGTGGATATGCCAGCCACGCTGAGATCATTTTTGTTCCCAGGCACCTCTGTGCGCAAATACCTGAAACCTCCCGGAATCGAGACCCCATTGGATTTGATGAAGCGGCCTTCACCACCCTGGGCGTTATCGCCATGCAGGGGATTCGTCAGGCAGGGGTGCATATCGGTGAAAGGGTGGCGGTCATCGGCCTGGGTCTCATCGGTCTTCTCACCGTGAATATCCTGAATGCTGCGGGATGTCATGTGCTGGGCGCGGATATCTCAGATGCGAATGCCGCATATGCGGAGAGGATGGGATGCGATGCATTCTGCCTCATGTCCGATCTGGAGGATCAGGCCCATGCATTCAGCCAGGGCCAGGGAATGGATGCGGTGATTTTGACTGCCGGAACGAGCAGCAATGAACCGATTGCCAAGGCAGGGGCCATTTCAAGGAAAAAAGCAACCGTGGTGGTGGTGGGTGCCGTGGGTATGAACATCCCCCGCGATCCCCACTATTATCAAAAGGAATTGCAGATCCGGATGTCCACCTCATACGGGCCCGGAAGGTATGATGCTGGTTATGAAGAAAAGGGACTGGATTATCCCATCGGATACGCCCGCTGGACGGAGAATCGGAACATGGAGGCATTCCTGGGTCTGATGGCCCGGGGGAGATTGTCCGTAAAGCCGCTCATGACCCATCGATTCCCATTCGAAGATGCAGTGGCGGCCTACGATTTGATCACCGGAAAGAGGAAGGAGCCCTATCTGGGGGTCTTGCTAAGTTACGATGCTTTGCATGAAGAAAAGAAAAGGATTGCATTGCAGGACCCGAGCAGGATCTTCCCTGCATCAGAAGATGAGCCGATGCCTTCCCCTGACAATACATGCTGCAATGCTCTGACACCTGTCATCGGTTTTATCGGGGCAGGGAATTTTGCCCAATCCTATCTGATCCCGAATCTGAAAAGGGAGAAAACCCTTTTATTAAGGGCGGTTTGTACTGCTTCAGGTCTGACCGCGAGCACTGTGGCAAAGAAGTTCGGTTTCCTTATGCAATCGTCAAAGGCCACGGATGTGTTGCAGGATCCCGAAATCAATACCATCTTTGTGGCCACCAGGCATGATTCCCACGCCCGATACGTGATCGAGTCCCTGAAGGCAGGGAAACATGTGTATGTAGAGAAACCCCTTTGCATCAATGAGGAGGAGATGGAGGAAATCCTTGAGATCTGCAATGCCCGTCGGATATCCCGGGGCCCTTCCCATTTGATCATGGTGGGATTCAATCGGCGTTTCTCCCCGCTCATGGAAGAGATGAAGGCCTTCTTCAGGGATCGTTCCGCCCCCATGGCGGTTTATGCACGGGTGAATGCCGGTTGTCTGCCTGCGGAGCATTGGACGCACGACCCAGAAGTGGGGGGAGGCAGGATCATCGGAGAGGGGTGTCATTTTCTGGATACCTTCAGATATCTGATCAACTCCCCTGCGAAGGAGGTCTTTGCCCGGGCCCTGCCGTCATCCGGCCATCCCCCGGATTCGGTATGCATCACGGTTCGGTATCAGGATGGTTCAGTGGCCAATCTGGCCTATCTCGCAAACGGGGACCCCGGTGTGCCCAAGGAATATTTCGAGATCCATGCAGGGGGAAGATCGGCCATTCTGGATGATTTCCGGGTTCTGATCCTGGCGGCCAATCGCCGTAAAAAAAGGATCAAGAGGGCTCAGGACAAAGGACATCAAAGGGAGATCCATGCCTTTATCCATGCCGTTCAGACCGGTGGTCCCTCTCCCATCCCCTTTGGGGAGATCCTGGAAACGACCCGGGTGGGTTTTGCCATCATGAGATCCATACGCACAGGGGAGATCATTGCCCTGGAACAAAAGGATATTGCAGATTCCAGTCAAAAAGCAGCACAAGACACTTGCCGGTCCAAAGGGGCCAAACCAAAAAGATCCGGAGGCAGGAAAGACACCAGCCGGTCCAAAAAGGGCAAATCGGAAAAATCCGGAAGCAGGATCACACCATCAGACCAAAGGCGTCAAAAAGAGGCCATGGTTGTGTTGAGCAGCTGAATCAAAGGTTATGGTGCATTCCTTAAGGGAAAAGAATAAAGGCATATATGACCGGCTCCTGGGCTGGATGGAAAAAGAGGGATTCCGGGGGTGGGACCCCCATGACGGTCTCAATAGCCCTTTTCTGAAGGGGCTTTCCAGTGTCCATCCCTGGGCAGGCATCACAGGCCTTCATTTGGTCAAACGCTGCCCCATCAATCTGAGGCCGCTCTTGCGGGTGCCCAAAACCATAAACCCCAAAGGGATGGGGCTCGTTTTGGCGGCTTCCATCCGGAGATATCGGATTTGGAGAGAGAAAGAGGATATGGAGCGGGCCGCCCGGATCTGTGAATGGCTGGAGGCCAATATCTCTCCGGGTTATTCCGGGGCATGCTGGGGGTATCCCTTTGACTGGCCGAACCGTAGCTTTTATGCACCTCACGGCACGCCCAACATTGTGAACACCGTTTTTATCGGACATGCCCTGTTGGATTTTTATGAGACCACGGGGGATAAAAACCGGTTAAGATCGGCGGAGTCGAGCAGCCGGTTCATATGCCATGACCTCAACCGCAGTAAGGGCAAAGGCGGATTCTGCTTTTCCTACACCCCCTTTGATCTATCACTGGTGCACAATGCAAACCTGCTCGGCGCATCATTTCTGGCACGAATCGGCAGGATTACCGGGAATCCTGATCTGATAAAAACGGCATTGGAGAGTGCCCGGTTCAGCCTGAAATCTCAAGGTCCTGACGGAAGATGGCCTTACGGGGAAGCCCCCAATCAAACCTGGGTGGACAGCTTTCATACGGGTTATAACCTGATGGCACTGAAACAGATATTCGAGGCATCGCATGATCCCTCCATAAAAAAGGCATTGGATCAGGGGTATAGCTATTATCTTTCGCATTTTTTTCTCGAGGATGGTATAGTAAAGTACTTCGATAACCAGACGGAGCCACTGGATGCCCATGCTTTTGCCCATGCTTTGATCTGTCTCACGGAGATGTGCATGCACCCCGAAACACCCCTCGATCTGGCTGACCGGGTATTAGAAAAGATGATAAGCAACTTCTGGAGCGGACAGGGCTATTTTTACTGGCAGAGGCATAAAGGCCTCACCTACCGTCTGCCATGTATGCGATGGGTCCAGGCGTGGGTCCTGCTTGCTTTGGCCAATTATTTTGCATGGTTTGAGGCGGGTCCATCATTTGCTCCGGCAGTTTCATGAGATGATGATAAAAGATATGGGGAAAAAAGGATATGGGAAGAATCAGGATAGTTAATATCGTAGGTGCCCGGCCAAATCTGATGAAAATGGCGCCGCTGATGTGGGCAATGAACAAATCCCAATGCATAGAGCCCGTTCTGGTCCATACCGGGCAGCATTATGATCCATCCCTGAGCGATATCTTTTTCGAGCAGTTGGATATACGTCCCCCGGATTATTCCCTGGGTGTGGGTTCCGGAAGCCACAGTTATCAAACCGCCCAGATCATGCTGAAACTGGAACCGCTTTTAAAAGAGATTAAGCCCGCACTCGTTCTGGTGGTGGGGGATGTGAATTCCACAGTGGCATCCGCCCTTGTGGCTACCAAGCTGCATATCTTTTTGGCTCATGTGGAGGCAGGCCTGCGATCATTTGACCGGACAATGCCGGAGGAGATCAATCGGGTGGTCACGGATTCCGTCTCCCATATGCTTTTTGTGACGGAGCAAAGCGGTGTGGGGAACCTGTGTCATGAAGGCGTGGATCTTTTTCTGAATGAAGGAAGGCCCATCCAGGATATCTCCGAAGGCATCTGGACGGATTTTGTAGCTTCGGAACAACGCGGATTTTCAACGCGATTCGGGGCCTTTGTGGGAAATGTAATGATCGACACCCTGCTGGCCATCAAAGAAAAGGCGGAAGAAGAGGCAGAAATCGATCTGCCTGGGAAGGATTATGCCTTGCTTACCATGCATCGTCCCAGCAATGTGGATGATCCCGAAACCTTCAGGCGGATTGCCTCGGTTTTATGCCAACTGTCTAAGGAAATCCCGATCTTTTTTCCTTGTCATCCAAGGACCCAGAAAAGAATCGAGGAATTCGGCCTGGTGGATTCTTTTGTGCATGTCGAGGGTTGCTCAACGAGTTCATTGAGCGATTCAAAGATCATGCTTCTGGACCCTTTGGGTTATTTCGAATTCCTTAAGCTCATGGCCCATGCAAAGCTTGTATTGACCGATTCCGGGGGTATCCAGGAAGAGACAACGATCCTGGGGGTGCCCTGCCTCACTATTCGAGAGAACACGGAGCGTCCGGTGACCCTGACCGAAGGGAGCAATACCCTCGTGGGAACAGATCCTGAGAGGATCATTGGAAGTGCCCGTGAGGTATTACATGGAAATGGCAAAAAAGGGGGATGCCCGGTCCTCTGGGATGGGAAGGCTGCCGAACGTATTGTCAGTATCCTGGAATTGATGGGCCGATTACCTATTATGTCTTGAGCGGCTGAACAAGAATCGTAATCGTTCAACGCATTTCCCTCTTGTCATTGCGAGGAGCCGAAGGCGACGTGGCAATCTCAAAAACAGATTGCTTCACTTCCCCCTCGTTGCGCTCGGGGTTTCAGTTCACCGCAATTACCTGCAATCTGAAATAGGGTGAACGGTTACGAAGAATCAAAGAGATAGAGATGGATATGAATGTGAAGGATATTATTAAACAGATTAAGATAGAAAACGAGAATGAAAGGCAGCGGATAAAAGACAGAATAGTAAAGGCGTTTGAGGAAATAGAGATATTAAAGAAGGATTTTTTAAAGATCGACAATGCAATGGAAAAAATGATCATCTTTGGTTCCCTGGCCGAAGACCGCATCGAAACGATAGAGTTTGACATCGATATTGCTGTAAAGTCGGATAAATACTACCAATTGGTGGGCAGGGCATTGGAAAGTGAATTCAAAGTTGATGTCGTGGACCTGGACACTATCCATAAAAGGATCAAAAAAGATATTATTGAAAATGGAAGAGTGATATATGAAAAAAACAAAAATTAGTTTTCTAAGACTTGTTTCAGAGCTTGAAAACGATATCGCGATCTTAGACGAGCTAATGGGTAAATATAATCAGGTCAATCATAAAATTAGACATATCGATCCGGATGAATTTGATTGGGCCTCATTGGGGTATACGATTCACAATATCTATAATCTATTGGAAAATTATTTTTTAAGGGTATCGAAATTTTTTGAAAATGATCTTGATCACGTTTTCTGGCATAAAGAGTTGATTAACAGAATGACCTTAGAGATCAAGGATATCAGGCCCAGGTTATTTGATAGAAAAATTGCTTATAAAATAAACGAATTGCGTGCATTCAGGCATATCTTCAGATATATCTATCAGTCAGAACTGGATGTTATAAAGTTACAGGATTTAAATAAAAAAGTTCCTGAAATGATTGAAGAATTCAAACAATGTCATAGACTTTTTATCATGAATCTGCATAAGATTGCATCCGCAATTGATTAGAGCGAATCGCTTCAATTGATTGGTCTTTTTGTGTCCTTAGCCTCTCTCACCTTATATCTTGTCTGAAAGCGGACATGCCATGAAGCACGCCGCTTGCTGAAACCATTATAAAAAGGTGAGCAGAAGCAATTTCTAATAAAGCCAAACCACTCATGAAAATCTGGATTGATCTGGCAAATTCGCCTCAGGTCCTGTTCTTCCGACCCATTATCCCTGAGTTGGAAAGACAGGGCCATACAGTAACCATTACCACCCGTTATTTCGCTCAAACCGTCGGATTGGCTGATCGGTTTCATTTGCCTCACACCACGATTGCAGAGCATGGGGGGAGGCATATCTCCCACATCGGTTTGGCACTTTTAAAGCGGACCTGGAAAATGTTAAAATATGCAAAAGGGAGAGGTTTTCAGCTTGCCATGAGCCATAATTCATATGCCCAGGCAATGGCTGCAAAACTATTGGGTATCCCTATTGCCACCTCAATGGACTATGAGCACCAGCCGGCAAATCACATCTGCTTTCGCCTTGCCCGTCGAGTAGTGGTGCCTGAATGTTTCCCGGATGAGGCATTGGAACGATTCGGTGCAAAGGAACACAAAGTGGGACGCTATCATGGTTTAAAGGAAGAGATCTATCTCTCCGATTTCAAACCGCAATCCGGCTATCCGGCATCCCTGGGCATCTCCTCCGAAAAGATCATTGTTGTGCTGAGACCGCCTGGTACATGGGCGCTGTATCATCATTTTGAAAATCCCCTCTTTGATCAGGTCTTGGAACATGTGGCAAAAAATTCAGACACATTGCTGGTCTTCCTCCCACGCATTCCATCTCAAGGTCGGGCGGTAAAATCCCTGGGTTACCCGAATATTCTGGTTCCTGAAACGGCATTGGACGGCCCCAATCTCCTTTATTATGCGGATCTGGTCATCAGCGGGGGCGGAACCATGAATCGCGAGGCAGCAGTACTGGGTACACCCACATATTCCCTGTTCAGAGGGAAGCTGGCCGCTGCAGATCGCCATCTTATGGAATTGGGACGCATGCGACATATCGATTCCGCCGAGGATATCGCTTCCATTCCGGTTTGCAGGAAAACCTCTTCACAGCGGATGATGGATTCAAACCATCTCGTGAAAGAGGTGGTTCAATTAATGCTTGAAGATTCGGAGGAAAGAGAATGGACGAAAGAGCATATTATATCCACCCCCAGGCCCTGGTAGAATCGGATCAAATCGGATCGGATACCCAGATCTGGGCCTTTGCTCATATCCTCAAAGGGGCCTCCATCGGCAGCCTTTGTAACATCGGAGATCATTGTTATATTGAGAAAGGGGTCAAGATTGGTGATGAGGTGGTGATCAAAAACGGCGTTTCCATATGGGATGGTCTGACCATCGAAGACCTGGTTTTCATCGGGCCGAATGTGAGTTTTACTAATGATCTCTTCCCCAGGGCCAAGGTTTATCATGATCATTACGAAAGCACCCTCATCCGGAAGGGGGCCAGTATTGGTGCCAATGCCACCATCCTCTGCGGGATCACTCTGGGAAGCTGGTGTCTGGTGGGTGCGGGTAGCGTGGTCACGAAGGATGTGCCGGATTTCGCTGTGGTATACGGCAGCCCGGCCAAGTTAAGGGGATGGGTCTGCAAGTGTGGAAAGATGCTGATTTTTTATGAGGATAAAAAGACGAAGTGCGAATGCGGATTGGAATATTTCAAGAGTGACAGTACAATCAGGATCTTGAATCCTGATGAATTCCTGTAAAGTCGGTTTTAATCTGTTTTTTTCCTCCTTATTCAACAATCTTTATGACTTCTGCAATATAGTCTTCAAATGCCATTGCGAGGAGTGAAACTACGAAGCAATCTAATAAATACAATTAGATATGAAATATGAGATTGCTTCGATTTCCCCCCACGCTTCGCTCGGGGCTTCGGCTAACCGCAATGACATTTCGGACTTTTTACGAGTCCATCATATTTAACAATCCATTGTAGGGATATCGAACACACCCTTTACAGCAGGACATTTTCTTTTTTCCCATGTTTTGCCTCACCCCGAATACCGATAAAACTAATAGGGATCTTAACGAGGGAAAGGTGTGGATGATGATTTCCAATGATTTCTCAAAAGCGCATCAAGAGGTGGAGATTTGACATATCCAACGAAAATCCTTATTCGTTGCAGGGATATATTGATATCCTCTGTGGCCTTGATTTTGCTTTCGCCGGTCTTCCTGGTTGTGGCCATCCTGGTCAAGATCACCTCTCCGGGTCCGGTTTTTTACAAAACCTTGGTCGTAGGGGAAGGGGGGCGAAGATTTGTCTGGAGAAAGTTTCGCTCCATGAGGGTAGTCACGGATGAAGCGGATATGAAAGAACGCCGGGAGAGGTTTCATGCCTATGTGAATGGTGATCATAAGAAAAACAACGACCTTGCGCCGGCCAAAATCGTGGATGAGCAGCGCATCACATTTGTGGGCCGTTTCATCCGTAAATACAGCATCGATGAATTGCCACAATTGTGGAATGTGTTCAAAGGGGATATGTCCCTGGTGGGGCCAAGGCCCTGCTTGCCCTATGAGGCGATTTTTTTTTCAGGGTGGCGTCAGAAACGCTTTCATGTCCGGCCCGGGCTGACCGGGGTGTGGCAGATTTTCGGAAGGGGGCGGGTCGGATTCGATGAAGGGGTGGCCATGGATGTTTACTATGTCTATAGACATTCCCTTTGGTTTGATTCCTATCTGATCCTCAGGACCCTGGGTGTGGTGCTGGCAGGAAGGGGGGCCCGATGAAGGATGATTTGTTGAATATCGCGTTGG
>JBLIRM010000113.1:0-11273 GCA_049472295.1 bacterium
TATTGTTTTTTTGGCAAGGTGAACGGGAAAGAGAATGCTGTATCTAATTAGTCGGAATTTTTTATACCTATCATTTTTCTTGAACTCGGCTCTAATCATATTATTCCAATAATTCCTTCATATTTATCCAGGCAAAAATAGCCAAAAAATGTCGAAATTTTTAACATTTTCAGAGAAATAACAATAGATAGTACGCTTAAGATATTTCCTTCCCATATCAGTTTATATAGGCAAATCAATTAGTTCAAAAATAATATTAGGCTTTGGTATGTAATATGCTAAATTAACATATGTCGAATTTCGTTTAAAAATATATTAAATGAGTTAGATTAACATACACATGGGAGTCCTGGAAACACTTACTGTGCTTCTGTTTTATCCATTCTTGATCTTTTTTATATAAAATCACTCAATCTCTTTGATATTTATATAATTTTTTTTGTTCTCCATTTTTTTCGATAATCACTATTTAATCTTTTTTCAGAATATATGAGGCATGCAAATAATCAAGGCCTTATATTTCATTACCATTGAGTAAAGCAATCCAAATTTCTATATCATAGAAAGGGGGTAATCTTAGGAAAAATCAAAAAGAAGGCTCACTCAATATACTATTTAATTCTAAGATTGATAAGGGACTTTTAAGAAGATGTTTAAAAAATATTTTCTTAAGGAAATTCTTTTTTGCCTGGTATTGCTCTGTTTTTGTTTAGTTTTTGTCAATCAGGGCTGGGCGAATCTGTCTGCTGATGATTATAGTTATATGGAACTGGGAGGAACCCTGGCTGGTACCCCTAGCTATGATTGGTGGTACGGGTGTAGCCCCACATCGGCAGGGATGTTGATGGGGTATTATGATATTCATGGTTATGCTGGTTTGACATATGACAACCTTGTGCCGGGTGGTGATGCAGAATTGAGTAATTATGGAATAGATAGTGATGGCGATACCGTTCCGACAGCTCTTTGCAATAAAACAATTGCAAGCGCAGGGCATATTGCTGATTTCTGGGTAGGTTACGGATTGAGTGCAGATACCGGTCATCCAGATCCCCTTGCAAGTGGCCGAACAATACCGGATGACTTTGATTCTCTCGCTGATTTTATGGGTACAAGCCAGGATGGTCTCACAGGCCTTTGGGGCCCGATAAATGTTGGCGATGGAGGTACATTATTTGTATTTGAAGAGACCGGACTTCCCGTCTATGCAGGTGATTTGATTTTTTGGAACCTACATGAGTATGACGGAATGGTTGGAATCACTGAATATGTACAATATGCCGGCTATGACTATGTAGAAAGCGGCACCTATAGCCAGCTAACAGATAATAATCCCCTTGGAGGATTACCTGGTGGTACAGCCCCTGTTCTGACAGAATCTTTTACATTTGAGGATTATAAGGCTGAAATCGATGCTGGCAGGCCCGTTTTGATCCATGTAATCGGCCATACTATGTTGGGTTATGGTTATGATGAGACAGGCGGTAGCCAGACAGTAAACCTTTATAATACTTGGTGGGAAGGTGGAGACACCATGGAATGGGGTGGAAGCTATGGAACCTATCCTGATGGGACTGAAATGCTAATGTACCAGGTCACATGTCTTGAACTTACAGATGGCGATTTTGAACCAGGACCTTCTGTCCCTGAACCAAGCACACTATTTTTGGTTATCGGAGGATTTTTCGGATTGGCCGCTGTCAAAAGGAGGCGATCCTAATTTCATAATCTGAAGGTAGATCGGATTAAGATCTTTTTGATAACAGCCTTGTAAGGCTGATTGGAGCAGCCAGCCATCCGTTAAAAAAAAATAATCCAATGGAAACCTTGCTCAGAACATGATAGGATTTCGATCGACGGGCATTTTTCATTGTTTTGGAAAGGGTTTTCATTGTAACTATTATAAGATGTTTGAACCCATTTAAATTATGCTGAGCATAAACTCATTAGGAATCATTGAATATGGATGGATGGCTGCTCAATTTTTTGAAAAGCTCGGAGTATCCTTTCAGGTAGGAAAGCTTTATTAATAATCGTGCATCAGTTGAAAAGACATCCCTCTTTCGATATGTCGCACAGGTCTTTATGGCTGTGGTTCTTTCTTATTTTTATCTGTGCATTGGCGTACCGCAGCATCTATTATCCGAGTGTCCGCAATCACCCCTTATTTGTTCAACCTGTAATCGATGCCTCACAGCATCATGCGACCGCACAGAGAATATCTCAAGGGTATTTATGGGGTAAAGGGCCTGATGATGTCTTTAAGCCACCACTCTATCCTCTTTTACTGGGGGGTATTTATTATATTTTTGGGCCCCGTATCAAAATAGCTCAGATACTTCAATTGATCCTCGGATCGATCTGTGCCGTTTTGACTGCCTTAATCGGGCTTCTCCTCTTTGACAAAAAGACAGGGATTATAGCCGGATTGATCTATGCCTTTTATGCCCCTTTTGTATTTTTTGAAGGCCAACTCCTTACCCCTACCATATCCATCCTCTTGAACCTTTTAATATCCATTATTCTAATAACGATATGTTATAAAAAGGACCTTTCCTGGCTCCTTCTTGGATTGCTTTCAGGGCTGGCCGTTGGCGTCAGGCCGGATGTCCTCCTTCCCCTGATACTCATCCTCGGATATTTTCTTATTCAATTTTTTGAGGATGTTGGGATCACGAAATCACTCATTCGTATTGCCCTTTTGATCACAGGTTTTTTAATCATTGCTCTCCCCATTACCTTGCGCAATCATGCTCTTACAAATGACTGGATCTTTATCTCCTCCAACGCGGGGATCAATTTCTATACCGGGAATTCCTCCGCTGCAGATGGGGTGTCCGCAATCCCCCCTGGTCTTGCTTGGGAAAAAGTGATCTCCACAGTACCTCGCGAAACCCTTATAAGACCGGCACAGGCCAGCCGCTTCTGGTTTTCCCGAACCCTCTCCTCCATCTCAAAGGCCCCTTTTACATGGATGACCTTATTATGTAAAAAGGGCTTTGCCTATTTCAATGGCCTAGAATTTCGAAATAATATTGGTTATAACTGGTTCAGGGCATCCATCCCTTTGCTGAACGCCCCTTTTATTCAATACTGGCCGGTTGCAGCATTAGGGATATTAGGCATATTTCTGCTCCTTTTTCATGTGGAAGTGCCCAGCCAAAGGCATGCAAACCTTCCCATATTATGGATCCTCGGTTACCTCTGGGTTGGAATGATCTTTTTTGTGAATGCACGGTTCAGGCTGCCTGCAGTGCCCTTTTTTATCATCCTGGCTGCAGCAGGGGCATTATGGCTGTTTCAAAAGGCCAGAAGCGGGCCGAGAGGGGTCTTTTCAGCCATTCTGATCTCTTTGCTGCTTTTGGTAATCACCTGGCCAGGATGGTTCAGCCCCTCAAAAGGAAGTAATCACCTGGATTTCATTAATGAAGGCAATGTTTTTCGAAGCCTGGGAAAAATGGAAAAGGCCTTTGATTCTTATGAAAAGGCCTATAAACTAAATCCGGAGGGTCCAGAAGGGTGGTTTCTAGGAGGTTATACAGCCTATCAGCTTGGGAGGACAGATAAAGCAACCGATCTTCTTCAGAGGGCTCTAATCCTCTCGAAAGAGGGTGTGGATATCAGACTAAATCTGGGGAATATCTATCTGGGGCAAGGAAAATGGGAAAAGGCCCAGGAAGAGTTTCAATCCATCCTGAGTCTTGCCGAAGAAATAAATCTTTGGCATAAACGCGTGTCATTGGCAAAAGCACGCCTCGGCCTTTATGAAACCTACAAGATCATGGGTATGAAGAAAAGGGCTTTGGCAGAGTTGGAAAAGGCTTGGAATATGGATGAAAGGACGGTGGCCGAATATTGCTTTATCAGCAGGATAGAGATCGAACGGGTTGTTTCTGTCTTTAAGCGGTTTGCTGAGGAAGAGCCTTGGAATTGGTATCCGCAGGCCAACCTCGGCATGGCCTTTTTAAGGCTCGGGGAATATAAAAAGGCCGAGGTATCCTTTAAAAGGGCACTCGATTCAAACAATGTCCCCCCGGGTGTTAATCTCAACCTGGCAATTGCACTCGTCAAATGTGGGAAAAAACAAGAGGCTCAAAGATTGATAAACAACCTTTTGGAGCGTTTGCCACGTGGCCCGATTAGGGACCGGGCAATCAAGATCTTACAGGACATCGATCAGAATCATGGAGGGAAGATATGATAAGGAACATTTTTTTAATGGTAATGGTATTCTTTTTCTTTATTCCAGCCTCGATAATGGCTTTAATGCCGCCTGAGGATATGATCAAGAGGAATCTGGAGGCGCAACATATCGTCATTGGGGAAGTGATGGAAAAGGGTGAGACCTCTTTCAATAAAAAGGAAGCAACTAAGAATGAGAAGCATTCTCCGGATCGTTTTTTTGTTGTCCGGGTCTCCCATATTGTGAAAGGGGATCTGACAATAAAGCCAAAAGACCGCATTAGGGTCTTGTGCGATAGACCTCTTAAAACATCGAAGGAATTGCCAAAATTGGATGCAAAGGTTGTGGGAATCCGCCCGGTTAAGGCGGATATCGGAAGTGTCGTGATTTTGTATATTGATCCTCTATTAGATCATCCGGGATACTATAGGCCATTGGCCGCAGGGGCTTCGGTAATCACTGTTGGACGACCATAATTTCCTGGTAGCTATACTTTTTAAAAAAGGCATTTATCCGGAGACTTATTTCTATTTTAATTCTGCAAGGATCTTCTCTGCCTCCTGGGATCCGGGAAAATTCTTATTAATGCTTAATGCCTTCTCTAATGCCTTCCTTGCGAGTTCCTTTTCCCCATTTTTATAGTAAGAGATCCCCAAATGATAATGAATGCTGGGTTCATCGGGTAATTTCTCTAAGGCATCCTGGAAAAGTGATATGGCCCCATCCAGGATACCTCTTTTAAAATATATCCAACCCAAGGTATCAGAAATGACAGGATTTTCAGGATCATTCTTCTTTGCGGACTGGGCAAGATTTAGAGCCTGATCCAAGTCGCCCCCATATCCTTCGGCATAAAGCCACGCCAGATTGTTAAGGGCAGGTGAAAAGTTCTCGTTAATCTCGAGAATCTTTTGATAGTGATCAATTGCCTTCTGAAAATCCCTTTTGTTTTGAAAGATAATACCCAACTGCATATGGGCAGGAATGTGATCCGGGTCCTTACCAATGATTCTTTGATATTCAGTAATCGTTTGATCAATTTTTCCTTCTCGAAAGTACATCTTTGCCAAAGATGTATAAGCCGGCAGATAATCCGGATTTATCTCAATGGCCCTTTTATATCGTTCCTCCGCTTTCTTGCTATTACCCTTTAACAAATAGATATTGCCCACAATATTATTAATAAAAGGATTATCAGGAGATGCTTTAAGTTGTTTCTCACAGCGGGCAATCGCGTCATCCGGTCTTTTCTGGGCCAGATAAATGGTGGATATATGATTCAAGGCATCAATAAAGTGAGGATTGAGAGAAAGTACCTTTTCGAAATGTCTCAGAGCATCTTCATATTGCCTCTGAGCCTCGAATACCAACCCCAAATGGAAGTAGGTCAAATAGCTCCGTGGATTGGATGCAATAATTTTCATGAAGGCATCCTTCGCCTTATCCCATTTCTCTTGAGAGAAATATGCCCTGCCTATCAAAAAATATGCCTCCGGATTATTCGGTTCGATCTCGAGGACCTTATTCCCTTCTAAAATTGCGAGATCAATGGCATTGGATCTTAAATAGATATCTCCTAAAAATATGTGCGCCTTATTCAACTTAGGATTGTATCTTAGAGCATCGATAAACTCCGTTTGCGCCTTCTTGTTATTTTTTTTGGACAGATAAGCCATACCCAGATAAAAATGGGCTAATGCCAGTTTGGGTTCATCCCTAATCACCCCTTCCAAAATCTCTATTCCATTATCAATGGCACTCTGTTCCAAAAACAACCTGCCCTTCATTAATCTTCCTTGAAGATCTCCAGGATTCTCATCGAGTATCTCTTCTATAAGCTTGGAGGCTTCATCTAATTTCTTTTGTTTGAGATAAAGTTCGCTGATCTTTATCCTTGCGACATTCAGTTTAGGATCCAAGACCAATGCCTTTTTGTAATGCTTTATCGCCTCATCTATCTCTCCGCCGTCCGCATAGAAATCCCCTAACACGATGATTGCGTTTGCACTTTTTGGATTCCTTTCTATTGCCGCGATGTATTGCTCTTTAGCTATTTGAGATTTGCCCTGCAAACGATAGAAATGACCGGACTCTATCAAAAGGCTGTAATCATTCGGATCCCTGGATAAACCTGCCTTGAATGTCTCCTCTGCCTGCATCAAACGATTCAAAGAGGTATAAAACCTGCCGAGGACCTGATAGGCTCTTGAATTGTCCGGATTGGCCTCTATAGCCTTTTTGAAGTAATCTTCTGCATTTCGATTATCCCCTTTGTTCCAATAAAGCTCGCCCAATATCATGCAGGTTTCTTCCATCGCGGGGCGCATATTTTGGACCTTTTTATAGATCTCAATGGCTTCGTCAACCTTTTCTTCCAGAACAAGAGCCCTCCCGAGAAGAAACAAAGCATCCAAATTTTCAGGCTCCTTTGAAAGCACAATTCGTGCTTTTTCTCTCGCCCGTTGAGCAGATTTGGCAGCCAAAAACAGATTACCCAACATGAGCTGCGCATCCAAGTTATTAGGGTCCAAGTAAACGACATTGAAAAATGCATCGAATGCCTCTTTTGCCTTCCCTGCCTTTAGGTAACAAAGCCCCAGCTTATAAAATGCGCCCTCTTGTTTCGGATCAATTTGAACGACATTTCTATACTCAATCATAGCTTCTTTATACTTCCCCTCATTAAAATAGGCATCCGCTCTTTCAAGATGCTTTGTCTTTTTTGCCTCGGGATTGCCACAACCCAGCGCCAAAAGAAAAATAACAACCAATGAAAATATGAAAACCCGATTTTTGCCCATGGAAGTCTCCCCCTTGATTAAATATTGAGGGTCAGCTCTTCATTTAAATGTGTTAAATATTAAAAATCTCATATAATCCTTAATCCAATATGAATGATTCGACACAAAAAATCAAGGGAGTAAAAATCCATCAGTGAATTCAACTTGCAGTATCATAAGGTATTTATTGACTGTCTATTTACGGAGAATCCGGATTTTGTTATAATATTATAAGAAATCGGTCACCTAATCTTTAAGAAAAAAAATCTAAAAAAATACAGACTTTAACAGTAAAAATTTCATTCGACCAGCTTTTTTTGCCCCAGATAATTGCTGTCGGCCCCCCATTGAAAACTTCTTGAGAGATTGTGCAGCGTCAGAAATTCAGCAAATATTGATTTTTTTACTTCATAAAAGCAATACAGAATATGAAAGCCCCTTAGGCATTCTTAAATAGGAAATAATCTGTACCTATGAAGTGGCAAACCCTTTTTTTAAAGCAACCATTCTATTTTTTTTATAAAAATCTAGGTAGCTCCTTGCCTTACATATTGGATATATCATCATGAAAAAAGAGATTGGATTCATTTTTCCCAATTATTTCTGGATTTTGACAATATTCTTCCTTTTTGGAAATCATTTTTTCCAAGCCAATGCATCTGAAATCCATGTACCCAATGATTATCCCGTAATTCAAGCTGCAATTGATGCAGCCCAAAATGGTGATTCTATAGTGACCGCAGAGGGTCGATATACAGGAGAAGGGAATATAAATCTGAATTTCAGAGGAAAGGCAATCAGTGTCAGGAGTCGAGACCTCGATAATCCTGAGTCCATCCGAAAGACGATTATTGATGCCCAGGGAAAAGGTATCATTGTCCGGTTTATCAATGACGAAGGGCCGGAGAGTGTATTTGCAGGTTTTACCCTTATCGGAGGAGATGCTTCGGAAGAAGTGCGTGGTATTCCAGGTTATTTTGAATTTTCGGAAAAGGCGCTACCTACGACTCAAAGTTTGCGGATCGGGGAATATTCACCCCCTTCAGAAAATCAAAGCCCTTTTAATATCGCAAAGGTTCGTTTTAAAGATGGCTTCCAATATGACAATAGAGTATGGAATGGCCGCAATCCCTTTCACCAGCCCTTTGCAACCAGTCGATATTATGGAAGCGGAGACGTCGATTGCGATGGAGAAGTGGATTCTGAAGATCTGGCCCTTGCGCAAGAAATTTTCAATGGATCAAGAGAGCCATATCCAACGGCTGATGTGAATGCAGATTCGAAAATCGATCATGAGGATATTGATCTTATTAATGATGCGATCAATGGAAACAGACTCCCTTCATCTTGGGATCTATTAAATGATCGGGCTGAACGCAGTTTTTGGATCGATCAAATTATCTCAATTGACCAAACGGACAAACATCCCTATTCTGCAGGTTGGTTTTCATGTGAAAATTTTGCTGATCAATTGTATATCCATGCCACTGGCTGCCGTGTTGATTTATATCGTTCAGTTTATAACGGGGGAGAAACATTATACAATCTTCCGATGTATATTGTTTGGATTGTCGGTTTTGATCAACCCTTTGGGCACTTCATCAATGCTATCCTTGTCGGGGACGACCCTTTAAACTTCGAGGATTGGCGTTTTATAGAACCACAATTAGACTATGACGTTCATCCTGGAATGTGGGATATGCCCTATGGCTCTGAGCTCACAATTAGGTCACCAGATATAACCGGAGGAACAGACTCAGAAAATGAAAAAGTCGTCTTTTACGTTGATGAATCTGGCTGGAGTTTAAAAAGGTACTCTCCTTATCTGGTCTTAGAACGTTCTGATCCCCCGCTTCATAATCAGGATAATCGATACGATCTCTGGAATCCGCGAATCATTCCAGAGGGATCGGGGATGATCCTTTATGATCGACTCCGCGATGATATGTCCAGGATGAACGATATCCACTTAGCAGACCTTCCTTTCATAGATTCACCTTCTGATAAACCACTTATCCTATCATCAGAATTCAGCCGTCTTCTTGATGTTTGTAAAGGAACCGATGGGAGAATTCACGTCTTATGGCAAGGAAAACCCGGATATCAACCGGGTATATTTTATGGTCAACTTGATCCAAATTCCCGTTCAATGACAAATATTGATACAATATCCAGCTTTGGTTGCTGGCCGGAGATTTGTAAGGGACGCCTGGTCATTTCTCCGGAAAATCAGATACATGCATTCTGGTTTGCACACTGGTTTGCTCACACTGCGGATCCTATAGGGATATATTGGACATATAAAACAGAATCAGGGTGGCTAAGCAAACAAAATTTGACTCCTGATATAGAAATAACCCCTCAATTACAGCATTTCCCCAATCTGGAAAATCGAGATCTTCTTAGATATTTTTTTGATTTAGCCATTGACCAAGATGGAAGAATTATACTTGCGTGGTCTGAACAGAAATCATATCCTGTGGACTCGGAACTCTATTATCGAACGTGGAATAACGTCGCATGGAGTGCAAAAAGTCTCATTGAATCCGGTCACATCCGAGGCGTGAAATTATGCAATGATTCTTACGGCAAGGTTCACCTCTTCCGCTGGATTGGTAACCGTCAATCGAGTGTGGGTGAAGGCCGGGGCAATCTGGAACATCTGATGTTTAATGGATCTGAATGGTCTGGATTAACAATTCTTGACGATACGGGTGAAGCATGCTGCCCGTGGGCGGCAGCCGGGAATGAAGGGGAAATATATCTTGTATGGGAAAGGAAGATAAATAATCAAGTTATCCCTGTTTTGAAAAGATACATGGATAATGTATGGCATGCTGATCATATATTAAGTGTCCGTGAAGGAACCAATGCCTGGTATCCATTAGTGGAACGATTACCTGACGGGAGCCCTATGGTTGCATGGTCCTCTCGTTCTTCGGATCGGGTGACAATCCAGACGTTGGAGGCGAGTGTCTTTGCAAATTTTTACAGCAACATCACATCCGGATATGCGCCACTTGATGTCACTTTTACTGATTATTCCGGATTCGACATCACTTCGTGGGAGTGGGATTTCGGGGATAGCAACACAAGCACAGGACAAAATCCATCTTACATATACCAGAATCCCGGAACATATTCTGTATCCCTTACCGTAACCAATTCATCGGGCTCAGTTACAGAGACAAAATCGGATTATATAATTGTGTCCCCTACTCCTCCCCCTCCATCCATTTATATTCAACAGGCCATCAACAATGCACAAGATGGCGACGAAATCATCCTTCCCGAAGGGATCTATATTGAAAATATCAATTTTTTAGGGAAAGGGATTACCCTAAGGAGTTCAGATCCCAACAATCCGGATGTGGTTGCTTCAACCATCATTGACGGGGGCCAAACTGGGAGTGTGGTTACTTTTAATATGGGTGAAGATGCCAACTGTATATTAAACGGGATCACTCTGCGCAATGGAAGGGCCTATAAGGGAGGCGGCATTCATTGCAGCAATGCCTCATCACCCACAATTATGAATTGTGTGATTACCGATTGTGAAAGTGTATCCATGGGGAGTGAATATAATGGGGAAGGTGGAGGTGGCATTTATTGTAATGATTCCTCGCCTGAAATTATTCATTCCATAATAACCCAAAATACTGCTTCTTATTATGGGGGGGGGATCTTTTGTGACAATGCATCCCCTTTTATTGAACATTGCACTATTTCGGATAATGGGGGTCATGATGGTGCAGGAATTGTCTTTCGCGAATCATCCTCGAATATAAGCAACTGCCAGATCATGAATAATTCAGTCAACGATGGTGATGGAGGGGGCATTTATTGCTATCAAGGCTCTATTGTCATCGATCACTGCGTTATAAGAGAGAATATCATTGAAGGGATCTCCGGTCAGGGCGGCGGAATCTATTGTGAGCAATCCACCCCAGTCATTAAGAAGAGCCTGATTACAGAAAATTCTGTTAATAATAATGGGGGAGGGATTTGCAGCGTAGCTTCAACCCCTGAAATTATGAATTGCATTATTAATGGCAATTCTGCTTTCAGTAATGGTGGGGGGGTAATCGTGACAAATTCTTCTCCGGTACAGATTACTAATTCCACGATAACAAGAAATTCAGCATGGGAAGGTGGGGGACTCTATTTCGCAAGCTCGGACCTGACGATTATCAATAGTATCTTTTGGAATGATTTACCTGATGAAATCGATAAATCTCCATTTGGTGGTATCCCAGGTATGGGAAGCACCATTACTCTGAATTACTCAAATATCCAGGGTGGATATGAAG
>JBLIRM010000114.1:0-11166 GCA_049472295.1 bacterium
CCCGTGCATACGATTTTCAGGTTCTCCAAGTCATATATTGCCTTTATTTCCGCTTCCCAATTCGGGCTTTCATGGACCTCGTCCAGGAACAGATAGAGCTTTTCATCCCTTGAATGCATAAAGATGGTCCTGAACAATCTTAGGTGCTCGGATATCGGCACGGTGACAAACTTCGGATTATCAAGGGCAAGATAGAGGATATTCTTGGCGGGAACGTTCCTCTCGATGCTGGTCTTGATAAGCTGTTTGAGGAATGTTGTTTTACCGACTCTCCTTGATCCTATTATAATATCTATCTGCTTGCGAGAGAAGGTCTTATCGATTTCGGCCAAATAGCCATGGCGCGGTATCCCCGAATCGAATTTCTTCCCCTCCCACCAGGGATTATAGGCATAATAGGTCTCCTCCAATGCCATCACCTCCTTATGCAAAATCTACAACAGGGTACTGAAAAAGTCAAATAGTTTCGATTAAATTCTAAACTTTTTGATAAAAGTTTCGAATTTAAGGGAGGATAAGTTGAAATAGCTCGCAGTGCAAAAGGCAGTGCTGCTTTATACCGCCCTGAGACACCGGGATGTATTAGCCTTTTAAATTCAATGATACTGCAATGGTTTAGTCGAGTAGATTCTTTTCAAAGATAAAGGAAGCCAGTTCCTTGCCTGCAGTGTATGCTGTGCCTTGGCAATACCTACAAGCTCCTTTCGGACATATTCCTTCATCCAGAGTTTCTGCTTTATCCATAAAGGCATTGCCTTGAGAAATGAACTGATCCCAAAAGGGGCATATGCAATATTGAGTAATTATATTCAATGTTCTGAGTAATATAAAAAATTTGATTATGATACAGGTCAGGAAACAAAACAGGCTCCATTGTATATGGTGGGGGGCAGGTAACCATTTTTTGATCAAAGTTTTGCCGCTATCCTGTTCCTTATCTTTTTATCGAAATCATTGCCATAAATTTTTAAAAAAATATGCTTTTTCAATTCATCAGATCGAATACCTTTATCGATTAAGGAGCTTATCATAAAGCTACTTGCCAGCTTAAACATAGAGCACCCCATCTTCAACCTTTCCTCATTACTTTTTTTCTTAAGCATTGCTTTATATCTTTGTTCTATTGCTTCAGGGGTATCTTTCATTTGAGTATCTCCGCTAATAAATCCTTTATCCCAAGTTCAGGCGCCCATTTATCAATATAGTTCATATCCACATTACTCTCGTTAATTAGATTTTTGGCATCTGCGAGCTGTATTGCCGAACGACTATCTTTTGCCCAAAAAAGTTTCGATAAAATCAAATCTTCTATACTGACAATATAGGTATCCATATCCTCAATCCTGATCTTTTTTTTTCTCTCAAATTCCAATCTCCTATACGGAGTACTTTTCCGGATGATAAAATCTATCTTAATTATCTCTTCGAGGTGAATGATGTTAAACATACCCTCTTTTTTTATCGCGGATTCTATCATGCGAAGATCAACATAGAAATCATCTTTAAAAAGGTTATATACCCTATTACTGTCATCCTGTTTCAGTTCAATGACTATATCAATGTCCCTGGTCATACGCGGTTCAGTATAATAATTTAAAGCCATTGAACCACTTATCATATATGGTATACCTGCATTATTTAATCTTTTAATGACTTCTTTTAAGATAAATAACTCATCAACCATGGGTTATTTCTTGTTTTTCTCCATTGCGAACATACGTTAAGTTTTGGAATTCAACCTTCTCTCTTCAGTAATTCATCAAAGACAATATACTTTCAAGGTATTCGTTTTGCAAGAAAATATCATATAAAAAAACGTCATGGGCTCAGGGCTCGTGATGAGATGGCCCCAGCCCTATGCTTCAAAATTTCCTTCCCCGGATTCATTCCTATCTCAATTCTTTAGATTTCCTATCCGCATATTTTCCTTCCAAAATGATCAATTCATTTCTCCTTTCCCCTTTACTTAAATCTTTATTTTTACGGTGATCGAAAATGATCGAAGAGTCCGGAATTACAAAAGTTTTTATCATATTCTTCCGATTTATTTAATAGTAATAAAGCTATTAGATTACTTATATTTCAGGTAAATATGTTCGATTGCCCTATGAAAAGGTTAAGGAGAGAGGCTGAAGATGTTCAATCTCATGAGTGCACACCCAATAAAGACCTTTTTCATTGACGAATTCGGCAGATGTTTTTAATCCAGGGTGGTATTTTCACCCGATATTCCTGACCTCAGGCCGACTCTTCTTGGCAGGGCATTTAAAGAAAAGTTTATCCTTTTGATTCTGATGAGTTTGCAGGGCATCAGGCCTTGATTGTAACTTACGGGGCGGAGCTATATTTATCTAATTACATGTCCATGAAAGTCAGCTCTATAAAATAAAAAATGTTCTGGCTGCTCGTATTTTATATCTTTCTCTCCTTACAGATTGTTAATAAGGATCTCATGCCGACCTTTCCATTACCCGGTTTCGGGGATCTGGATGTGATGGATTTCCTATTCCTTGGTTTGATGGGCTTTTCTTTAATCTTTTACAAAAAAAAGAAAAAAATCCCCTCTTTGATAAAGATCCTCTCATGGACATTTTTGGCCTGGCTTTTCCTTTCTGTGGTGCAAGGTTACTTTTTGCACGGAAATTTATTAAACAACGGTATGAGAGAACTGACGGTTCTTCTAAATTACTTTCTTTTTATCCCTGTATTTTATTTTGTGGATTCGGAGAAGCAACAGAAATTGTTTTTGGAGATTATATTAGGGATTGGTTGTGCTTTGGGGGTATTGGCAATTTCTGTTTTTCTGATTGGCGATATTATCACTATCGGGGGCTACCCCGTGGCAAGCATGCACCTGGTTTCCTGGCGTGGTTTCCCACGCCTCTTGAAACTTCTGGGTTTTGGTTTTATATTCTTCGCTTTTCACTATGCATTCTTTTTTATTATCCAAAAAAGAAGCATTCTAAACGTAAAGATCCTGATAGGCCTTTTTATATCCATGCTTGCCATTACCATTACTTTTGGCAGAACCAATACAGTAGCCCTTTTTTTTAGTTTGGGTATTGGGACATATCTCTTGCTCAAGGACCAGAAATTGAAACAAAAGATTCTGATTACTGAGAGCCTATTGGGTCTTGTGATGGGCATTGTGCTGTTCGTTGTTTTTATCTCTCGATTTTTCGGTGGTGAGGATTTTTTGAGTGCACTCGTTGACAGGGGGGATCTCTTGTTCAAGGAGATGGAATATGAAAGCGGTAATTGGGGAAGTCGTTTGTTCGAACAGAAAATTATCCTGAGAGATATCAAGGAAAATCCCTTTCTCGGAAAGGGGCTTGGATACATCTTTCTCGTCGGGTTTTTCACTCAGTTTTATTCCCACAACGGATTCCTGGAGCTCGCTGGGAAATTAGGGGTTCCTGGATTGATCATATTCCTGCTGTTTTTTGCGGCATTTTTTCTGTTCGGGCTGGGCTTTCTCTGGGATAAGGAAAAGCAGTTACCCCTAAACGAGAAAATATGGATCGTCACATGTCTGAGTTATCTGATCTTTACCTCCGTCAAATCCTTTGCGGCAAATATGTTTTGTCGTCAGTCGGATATAGCCGTGATAAGCATCGTTTTCGGTATGATCCTGATGGGTCGAAAAAAGGCACAGTCCATAGCAAATCGGAGGGAAGATCCATGAAGGTAATCATCCTTTGCGGGGGCATGGGGACGCGACTCCGGGAGGAGACGGAATACAAGCCAAAACCCATGGTGGAGATCAAGGGGAAGCCGATCCTCTGGCATATCATGAAGATCTATGCCCATTATGGTTTCAAGGATTTCATCCTGGCCCTGGGATACAAGGGGGATGTCATACGGGACTATTTTCTCAATTATCACTGTTACAATAATGATTTTTCCGTTGAGCTGGGAAAGGAAAAGGCAGTCACGGTCCATAGCAACCATAACGAACACGACTGGAAGGTGACGCTTGTGGAAACGGGCCTGGATTCCATGACCGGATACAGGGTAAAGTTGTGCGGGAAATATATCCATGAAGATCATTTCATGCTCACCTATGGGGATGCCGTGAGTGATATCAATATTCAAAAACTCATGGCCTTCCATATGGAGCAAAACACCGTGGGCACTGTGACCGCTGTTTATCCCCCCTCCCGGTTCGGGGACCTGTCTGTTTCAGGAAACATGGTCGAAAGGTTCAAGGAAAAGGCAAGGGATATCAAGAATGGGAATCCCATCAACGGGGGATTCTTCGTGTTCAACAGGGCGTTCCTTGATATGCTCCCGTCCGATCCGGCCTGTGATCTGGAACGGAAACCCCTTGAAAACCTGACCAGCCAAAAAGAGTTATCCGTATATACACACTATGGATTCTGGCAGTGTATGGATACCTATCGGGATTATTTGTTGTTGAATCAAATGTGGGAAAACAACCCTGAATGGAAGGTTTGGGATGCTTGATCCGCAATTTGATGGTGTATATGCCGGCAGGAAGGTATTGATTACAGGGCATACAGGATTCAAAGGCTCCTGGCTGAGCCTTTGGCTTCAGGCATTGGGTGCAAAGGTGATCGGGTATTCGCTCCCCCCACCAACACAGCCCAGCAATTATGAATTGACTCGACTGGAGGAAAAGATCACCAGTGTGACGGGAGATGTGCGTGACGCTGATCTTTTGATGAAGGTGGTTGCGGAACAAAAACCGGAGATTGTATTTCACCTTGCTGCACAGCCTTTGGTGCGTGAGGGATATGAGGACCCCAGGCTGACCTATGAGACAAATATCATGGGGCTGGTCAACCTCTTTGAGGCGGTGAGGGCCTCGAATTCCGTGCGTGCCCTGCTTGTTGTCACAAGCGACAAGTGTTACGAAAATAAGGAGTGGGTTTGGGGATACAGAGAATCCGACGAACTGGGGGGGCATGATCCCTACAGCTCCAGCAAGGCATGTGCGGAGGTGATTGCAGCGGCATATAGAAGGTCCTTCTTTGCTGCCGGAACTCGAAAGGTCCCGATTTCCTCCGCCAGGGCCGGCAATGTGATCGGGGGAGGGGATTGGGCAAAAGACAGAATTGTGCCTGATTGTGTCAGGGCGCTTGCCATGGGAAAGAAGATCAGGATTCGAAACCCGTTTGCCGTAAGGCCCTGGCAGCATGTGCTGGAACCCCTTTCCGGGTATCTATGGTTGGCCTCAAACCTCATCCTTCAAGGTGAGGAGTATGCTGGGGCCTGGAATTTCGGCCCGAAAAATGGGCATGGGATGGCGGTGGAGGGCCTTGTCAGGAGTCTTGTGGAGATCTGGGGGGCGGGCAGGGGTTATGAATGTGTCAGGCCCGAAAAGGATTTTCATGAATCCAATTATTTGCAGCTCGACTGCAGCAAGGCCTGCCGGAAACTGGGCTGGTGGCCTGTTTTGGATGTGGATGAGGCAGTCCGGTGGACAGTGGATTGGTACAAAAGACACTACATTGAAAATGAGCATGCCTATGATCTTTGCATGGAGAATATCCTGGCCTATTCCGAGCTGGCCGGGGAACGCAGTCTGAAATGGGCATCATGCCAACCGGTGCAGGTTTGAAGATCATCCCCGGGAGATTGCAGGGTATATTTGAGGTAAGACTCTCCCCGCATCAGGATGAGCGCGGTTTTTTTGCCAGGACTTATGATCATGAGATTTTCAGACAAGAGGGTCTTGATCGGGAATGGGTCCAGGAGAACCACTCCAGGTCCTTGAAAAAGGGGATTATCCGCGGCCTGCATTTCCAGTTTCCTCCCTATACGGAAACCAAGCTGGTTCGCGTGATCCGCGGTGCAGTTCTGGATGTCTTTGTGGATTTGAGGAGAGGGTCTCCCACATTTGGGAAATGGGATTCTGTGGAGCTCACAGAGGAAAATAAAAAAATGATCTACATACCCCGCGGATTTGCCCATGGTTTCTGTACCCTATCCGATGTGAGCGACGTGCTCTATAAGGTGGACAATTTCTATCATCCGGAGGCGGAAGGGGGGATTGTCTGGAATGACAAAGACCTGAAGATCCGCTGGCCTGTGAGCGATCCCATCCTATCCGAAAAAGATGCCGGATTAAGCACATTTGATTATTTTATCAAACACTGGGGCGGCATCGATTTGAAGGAACCGGCCCTCAGAAAGGCGGGTGTGCGTTGAATATCAGACTGTTTAAGCCCTCCCTGGGCCAGGAGGAACTGGACAACATCAAGGAGGTGTTTGACAGTGCCTGGATCGGCCTGGGACCCAAGGTCTCGGAATTCGAAGAGGCATGGAGCCGTTATATTGGTGTGAAGACCTCAGTGGGTGTCAATTCGGCTACAGCGGCCCTTCACCTGGCCCTGGCGGCCTTTCGTTTCCCTGAGGGAAAGAAGGTCCTGGTGCCTGATATCACCTTTGCCTCCACTGCCATGGCGCCGCTTTACAACGGCCTGATTCCCGTGCTTGTGGATGTGGACCCGGAAACCCTCTCTATCAGCCTGGAGGATCTGGGGAAAAAATACGACAGGGATTGCGTGGCCGTCATTCCGGTGCATATGGGCGGACATCCGGTTCCGATGGACCGGATCATGGACTTTGCCGGCAGGAAGAAACTGAAGGTGATCGAGGATTGCGCCCATTGTGCAGGCGGGCAATACCAGGGAAAGAGACTGGGGACCTGGGGGGATATCGGCTGTTTCAGCTTTGAGGAAAAAAAATGCATGACCACCGGGGACGGCGGGATGATCTGCTCGGATGACCGGGATCTGATTGCACCGCTCAGGGCGCAGCGCTGGGTGGGCATTGATAAAGACACCTGGAAGCGGGCCAAAAGGTACACGGACCATCTCAGCCGGGACTCCATGCACTGGTATTACGAGATTCGCCAAATGGGCTACAAATACAACATGAACGACCTTTCCGCAGCCATCGGACTGGCCCAACTGAAGAAGCTTGACGATATGAACCGGAGGCGCAGTGCATCCATCCGAAGATACCTGAATGGCATCAGAGGATTAAACAGAATCAAACCCCTTCTCCCCTTTGATCCCGAGAACTGCGTATATTGGCTTTTCGGCGTGCGTTGTGAGAAAAGGGACGCCCTGATCCTTCTCCTCAAATCCGAGGGGATAGCCACAGGGGTCCACTATATGCCTTTGAGCATGCAGCCCCTGTTCAGGCCTTATGACACGGGTTGCCGGATCTCCAAGAGGATCTGGCAGACCTTTGTCACCCTGCCCCTGCATGCCGATCTGACGCCGGAAGAGATCGATTTTATCACGGATGCCCTTTCGGCGTTTGAAAAGAGATATTAATGAGGAAAAGAAATATCCACGAGGCGCCGGATATTCCCTTTAGGCCACCATATCCCAAAGTCCATGTGCTGGTTCTGAGTTATAACGGGAAGCATCTATTGGATGATTGCCTCTCCAGTTATCTGGAGAATGACTATCCGAATTTTCAGGTGGTGGTCATTGACAATGGTTCTGATGACGGCACATGTGAATACGTGCGGGAGAATTATCCCCATGTCCGCATCAGGCGCACTGAGAAAAATCTGGGATATTCCGGTGGATTCAACCTGGGTCTTTCCTATGCCTTTGAGGAGAATCATGCGGATTACGTGCTGATCACCAACAATGATGTACGGGCGGACAGGCGGGTGATAACCGAGCTTGTCAGGGTGGCGGAAACGGACCCTGAGATCGGGTTTGTCACAGGCAAGGTCTATTACGATGGGAAACCGGATGTCCTTCAGACCGTGGGAAAGTCCGAGGACCCCATCCGCTGGAACGGGCGGCATATCGGCAGGGGGGAGAGGGATCGCGGACAATATGACGAGATACGGGAGCTGAGCTTCGGGGATGACATTTTCACCCTGGTGCGCGGAGAGATGTATCGCCGCATCGGAGGCTATAATCCCTTGTTTTTCCTTCAGGCTGAGGAATATGACTGGCAGGCCAGGGCGAAAAAAGCGGGTTACAGGATCTTATATACGCCGCATGCCAAGATATGGCACAAGGAGAGCATGACCATAGGGAAGTTTTCCCCTTTAAAGGCCTATTACGATGCCAGAAATCCCATGCTGGTGATTTTGCTCCATCAGCCCCCAGATTTCTTTCGGAGATATTTCTGGGTCCATTTTTGTGTGGATATACTCAGGGGATCTCTGGGCTCTCTCCGGCGCAGGGAATTGATGGTGGCATTTAAAAAATGGCAGGGGCTCATTTCCGCCCTTTTGTGGGGCGCCAAAAACCGGAAATATACATGGCGGCATTTTATCCCATGCAGGGCCTAAGATTGATATGAACGAATTTTCTCAGAGCAATGAGGCCTGGCAGGCATTCTGGGATGGGATTACCCCGGAAACGGAGATCCGGATGTGGGATTTCTATGGCCTTCGACCCTGGATCCTCAAATACATCCCCAGAAGAGGAAAGGTCATAGAAGCCGGATGCGGTCTGGGGAGATATGTGTTTTATTTAAGGAAGCTCGGCATTGATATCGACGGGATCGATTTCCATGTGCCCACCATGAAGTCTGTAAAGGCCTGGGCAGATCAAAAGGGCCTTTTCCCCCGATTTGTGGCTGGAAACGTAAGGCAGCTCCCATACCAAGAGAATAGTATCAGTGGTTATCTTTCCCTTGGCGTGATGGAGCATTTCGTCGAAGGTCCTAAGGCAGCCCTGGATCAGGTTTACAGGGTTTTAAGACCCGGGGGAATCGCTATTATCACCACACCCTCTGTTTCCTTTTCCATCCTTTATAAACAAATCAAAAAACAGATTAAGACGCTTGTGTCTCCTTTCATCAAACGATATCGTTCCAAACCTACACCCTTTTTCCAATATTGGTATCGTCCCGGACAATTGAGGCGATTTGTAAAAGAGGCCAATCTTTATCCAGTGGGAGCCAATGGCGCCGATTTGCTGTATGCGTTTTATGAACTGGGGGGCTTTAGGGGGGATCGGATTAAAAAAAATCGAGTGATTTCATGGTTCTGCAATACCTTTGAAAACACCTTTGTTTCTAATATTGGGGCACAATCTGTTACAGTCTCTTTGAAGGTGGAGGAACTGATGTATTGTTTCCTGTGCGGTGAATTCTCTGCCGAAAAGGGATCCCTGAAGGACTTTGATGTTCCCATTTGCAGGAGATGCGCTTCAAACCGATTGTCTGCCTTTTACAGAAGATATAGAAGACCACGATTTAACCTTCCATATACAATTGCCCCTCCGTACTGTGGGATAAAGAAAAAAAACTGCGAATATTGCGGGGCAACCTACGAAACGGATCCCCTTTTCGAGGATTTCGGCTTCTCCAGGGACGTTTGTCAGACCTGTTTAATTAGACCGGATGTTAATTTGATCCTGTCCAATCGTTTTGTAAAGCCCATATGGAGGGATCGGGTAATTTTTTGATATTCAATGCCAAATTGCCGTTATATGCTTATACCGACATTGCAGGGGTAAGCCCAAGATAAATCGATCATTTGTACAAATTGGGATCAATTGACGCATAAAGAAAAGATGAAAACCATGCGGGAAATCAAAATAGACATTCTTGAATCCGGTGAAATCGATGCACATCTAGATCGTCATTTTTCGGAATTCATTAAAGAGAGCGACAACGGTACTATATTTCATGCTGTCGGATGGAATCAGATCGTTCAACAGATCTTTCAAACCCGTCTTTACCTTCTTTTGGCACGAAACAAAGAAACCCTGTTGGGATTTATGCCCGTCCATCTGATTCGGATCGACAGCCGCAGGGTGAATGCCTATAGTCCGCCCGGTTCTTATGAGGTCCCCTATGGGGGGCCGGTATTCAGAAAAGGTCTTTCATATGAGGATTGCTCGAATATATTGAATGTCTTACTGGATGCTACGGCGCGGATCGGAAAGGGGATCTCCATCCATCTGCATACATCCCCCAATTCGGCCCTGATCGGGAATACGTATAGTAAAGATTCCAGGATCTGCGAGACCGGATTGGTCTTTCTCGAACCCTCCCTGGATGATATATGGATGGGATTGCAGACCATGCGCAGAAGAAATGTGCGTAAGGCAAAAAAGAACGGTGTGGTGCTTCAATGGGGCGGGTGTGAACTCCTGGATCATTATTATCCCATGGTTCAAGAATTGAGCCGCAAAACTGGGATTACCATGCAACCCAAGTCCTATTACCATAGTGTATTGTCGCACTTTTCTCCCCATGATGAGGCCAGACTTTACCTGACCCAATATAATGGGGAATACCTGTCCGGCGGTATCTTTTTGAGGTTCGGGAAGAAGGGATATTATTGGCATGGGGCAGCCTATGCCCATGGGGAAAGGCTCGGCCAGAACGAGCTCATACACTGGAGCGTGATTGAATGGCTTAAGGAATCCGGTTGCTCGATGTATGACATGGTGGTCATCGAAAGGGATCGACTCCCGGACATCGCCTTTTTCAAGATGGGTTTTGTCGGGGAAATCGTACCTTACGAATATATCTGTTTTGCGCCTTTCAAGAACAAGATCTATCGAGGCATCCATTATCTGAGGAGCCCCTCGGATATGAGTAAGTATTTGAGCGGAATTCTTGGACGAAGCATAAGGTCACAATGAGCCTATATCCTCTTGAATCCTAAGCATCCATATATATTTAAAAGATTGGAATCCTTATGAAAATAAGCATATTGAATCGTAAGTATCCATATATATTTAAAAGATTGAAATTCTTATGAAAATAAGCATAGTTTTTTTTGGAATGAATCATGACAGTTTACCTTTTTTCGATTCTTTATTGGAAAATAAGGATGTTGATATTTGTGCAGTAGTTACAAACAGAATGGATCTTCATATGGATTTTATTCTGAGTAAAAAAGGAATAAAAGAAAAACTGAGGCGTTTTGCGAAATGTATCGTTCGAAAACCGATATTAGGATTCATTCCGAATAGGAAAAAAAGGGATTCAACCACCATTGAATCGCTTGCAAGGCATAGAAATATTCCAATTTTTGATTCAGCCCTTTTGAATGAACAGCGGATAATAAAAAAGTTAAAAAATCTGGATACTGATCTTTTTATAGTGGGATATTTCAACAGAATATTGCGAAAGGAAATCATTGATATTCCAAGAGAGGGCACAATAAATATTCATCCTTCCTTATTGCCGAAGTATGGTGGT
>JBLIRM010000115.1:0-11017 GCA_049472295.1 bacterium
TAGGAAATAATAACGATGATTTCTTATAAGATGTCACTTGGAAAAAAACGCCGGGGGTTGCGGACTTACCGATCAAGGGAATCGATTCTGAATAAGGTCCCAGGGCTGGATATATGTCTGCGGCCAATTAGTCCGGATAAAAGGAAATTGGAACGGACCGGATTGAAATATCCTTTGCGGATACGGAGTCCAATCAAAAGCAGAGGGATAACCGGAATACCACATCTGTTGTGGGGAGATGGGATACGGCATTGGGGACCATGAGGCGGTCAAGGGCGGTTGATATTTGAGACTGCCGTATGGAAGGGTTTGCAGCCAGGGGAATAATGCCGAAATATAACCCGGCAAAAATGTGGCCTGAGGAGCGCGCTTCTTCTCGTCAGTATCTATCACCCCGCTGCAGTCATTATCCTTTCCGGCATGTGTGCCGGGTGCACCAGGATATATCGTGGCGTCATTATCGTTGCAGTCCCCTTCACTCACACAGACCCCATCCCCATCCCTGTCATTGTTGGGATCAAGGGGACAGGGATCGCATGCATCTCCAAGGCCGTCCTGATCCGTATCCGCCTGGTCCGTATTACCGGTGTCAGGGCAATTATCCAGATAGTCGAGTATATAATCGCTGTCCCTGTCCGACCTGGAAACGAACAGAATATCCAGTTCAGCCGCTCCCATGCCGCCCAAGGTATCATGACAGGTCACCACCATATCATGTGTGCCTTCATGCTCGGGTTCCAGGGTCAGCAGACCGGTGTACCCGAAATCACCCGAGTCCCAGCCATTCACGCCTACGATTTCATCCATGATATAGTCAGAATATGTGATGATATTAACGCCGTCAATTGCCCCTATTCTCCAGTACAGATTATCCATATCTTTCCTGAAATCTTCATTGACCGGTAATCCCGGCTTATGTTCCGCTGCAGGTGCTCCCGATAATAGTCCCGACATATAGAAGATAAAACAATCAGGATCGATGAAAGTGATGTGATGCGCCCCCTCTTCCCCCACATAATAGATAAACTCCTGGTCAGGTAATTGATACAGGGGGTCATAATTTTCCGCAGGGTAGTTCACCACACTGAATGGGAATTTATGGGAATCATAATCCGCCCCATTGGTCACTCCAATGGTCACCACAAAATCCTCAAAATAATGCGGAGTATATTCAATATACACAATATTCGGCCAAAGGGTGACACCTGCGTTCCATAGCGCACCTTCCAGCATATGAACGGATTGAGGTGGAAAATACGGCCTGCCGAATGATGCAACGGCATCCAGGGCATCGTAGTAAGCAGGCAGATAGGTGGGCATCCCATCGAAGGGATCTACAGAAAGCGGCTCCAGCAAAAATCCTTGAATAGCATTCGAACCGTAACCATTGACCGTGTAATTCCAGACCAAGGTGGCTGACTGAACGATCCGCTCAGCCCCTGAGCCCCCTACCCTGAAATTCGGGTCGGCAAATATGGGAAGGGATAGATCCACCACGAACTCTTCCCTGCCAAAGAGATTCCATGCAAGATTGGGATCGTTTTCTCCGAACAGGTTGGGATCCGCGCCCAGGTCCATCCAGTATCTCACCACCGGATCGCTGGGATCGTTGGGGTCCTGAACAAGGAGTAAGTTATTCGGATCCAATATTAGATCACTCGCTTTAACCCCTTCATCATCCGTCTGATAATCGGCAATGAACAGATACCTGGTTGTCTCAAATATTTGCGCATAAAGCTTATCAAACTTGAAAAGAAGGAGATCATCGAAGGGTAAAGGGGCACGGGTGCTCCGGAATATGATATCGTCCAGACGGAACATCTCCCCTAATATCATCAATTTGTTCGCCCTGGCCATATACCAGTCATTCGGGTCTGAAATCCCCTCGCAAACATCCACTGCAGTCTTAACCGCATCCACAAGATCGATCCGGATTGTATGCCAGGAGACGTCAATTATACCGATCCCAAAGCCCACAGTAACCTCCAAATCTCCTTCTGCGAGATCAAGGCCGGTGACAACGGTTGTAATACCATCCGTACCCTGGAGGGTTTTCACAGGTCCCAGAAAGGACTCAGCAGAAGGGAGCAAAGGCAGGAATCTTACAGTAATATCCCTTTCTCCGGCAGCATCCTCTCCCATGACATCCAGCTCAAAGATATCCTCTTGAGACTCAACCCCAAAAGGCACTCTGAGATCGAAGCTGATAATCCCGTTGGTCGCCATACTGATGCCATCTGTGGCATCAGGCATAGGGGGCGTGGTCAGATCATATGATATCCTATGCAATACATAGGGCGTACCCAGCAGGAATATGGAATGGGGGCGAAACACATCCAGCACCCTGCTTCCTTTCTGAGTGTCGAAAACGGTGTTAAATATGGTGGCATAACCCACACCGTAACTGTAAATCAGATCAGAAGGCTCATTCAGTATCCAGCCATAATCAAACGGTTCTTCAACATACTCGAAATCATCCACCAGGATATCCCAGATGTTTATGAACCTTGGAAGGTCGGTTTGGTTTATGTATATTGGATATCCTGGCGGAAAGCCAATGGTTAACTGAGTGGAGGCGTGAGATGCAAGCAGGATGAGCAAAACAATGGAAATAAGGAAAGGAATAATGACCCTTGATTTGCGGTCCATCATAAGGCCCTTAAGTTGAGGTTGTCTTAAAACTTATTTTATACCATTTACTATAATAACACCCTGTTGAAAAAACCACAATACTGATTGTTGATACTCAGCTCTTGGAAATGATGCTGCAAAAATATCATTGATGACAGACCAACTGTGTTCTGCCTTATATGATAATCAATATCCGAAATCCGCCTATGGCTCCAACATGTCCCCACTCAATGCCCACATCTGACCGGGTATATACCCAATACCACCGCTTCCTATATCCGAGACTACCGGGGAGATCAGTTCAAAACGGGTGGGGTCGTAAAGATACCACCGGACATATGAGTCGAACATGCTCTTCCAAGGGATCACCAGTTCCAGCACACCAAATGGGTTCCAATCCCGTACGGGTGGTGTTGGAGTCCGATACCCTACATAAAACCCTGTTGGAAAAACCGGTAAATATGGATACTCGTAAACCATGCCCGGTATCTCTAACGGCCAAACCGGCACACCACTCGTCAAGGTGTAGATCCCCGGATCTGTGGCATTCGAGAAGGAGCGTGGGTATCCAGGAGCCCAAATCGCCGGATTTATCCCTGAAGGCAAATTGACGCCCCTTCCCGGAAGTGTCCAGTCATAAAAAAACAATGGATCCTGAACTGACCATGAGGCACTATATTGCCCAGTCAATTGAGATGGATAAGCATGGACGGCATAGAGTGAAAAACACACAGCCAGGGCTACGGCTAATGTCAATATCCCCAAATGTCTTGTGTTCATATCCTTTATCCCCTTTTTAATGATTCCTTCATAAAACCTGAAGAACGTTTATGGCCAGCCAAAAAATCACTCCCGTCCCATGGCCTTATGAAAGGTTTTAAAATATTCAGTATGATGAATGATTGTTGGACTCGCAAAAAGTCATCACTGAGTCATTGCGAGGAGCGTAGCGACAAAGCAATCTAATAAACACAATTAGATATGACATAAGATATTGCTTCGCTTCCCCCCCACGCTTCGCTCGGGGCTTCGGCCCACCGCAATGACATTTTTTTGACTTTTTACGAGAGCATCAATGATTCGTAAGACACAAAAGGAATAGACCGCTTCAGCGCAATCCTGATAGGGGAAAGCAAATCTCTATGGAAAAGGGAAAGAAAAACAAACGGGTTTAGAGCCTGTCTTACATTTACTGTAGACGTAATGAGGACCTGTTTTTTTACCCTCGAGACCTTTTCATGAAATCAATTTGAAGATGCATTATTAGGTTGGAGTTATATCAACAAGAGGACTCAGGTTTGTATCCTTATTGCCTTTTGCCTTTTTTCCTGTGGATATCTTTTCATCTCCTTGTGACATTTCTCCAACAATAAAGATTATTGTCAAGTCAATCATATAACTATCTGTAAAATAAAGAATATTGATTTAATCCATTTTTTGAGCAATTTGATATTTGATATTATTTTTCATGAAAATGCCAGTAACATGAGGAGAGTTATCAACCGGTTATCCACAATACTTTGTTGAAAGACTGAATAAGGGATTGATAATTATAAAATGGAGCAATCGCATGCGCTGAAAGCTGCTGCAAGTGGAGATATGCATGGACTGAATTTTCCAGACAAAAAGCGCGTTCATATAGGGATGATAAAAAGGAGTAATGATTTGAGTGGGTAGTAACGTCAATAAAGTTAAAAAGCAAAGCATAAGGATCTGGTTTTGAAAAGGCTATCGGAACCTGAAGGAAATACAACCGCTCATTTCCAAACCTTTGAGCAAGCTTGTAAGTGGAATCAACCGGCGAAGGCGAAATCTGAACAGAAAGATCTCATGGAGCAAGATATCCAAAAGATAAATAAAGAGAAATGCATTCACACAAGAGGTAATACCGTTCGCATAGCAGAAGGTTATTCAAAGGATATAAAAGTGCTTGAGCTTGCGCTTAAAAAGCTTCAGGATATATACGAAAATAAAACAAATGCCAGGCGTTCGAAATATAATCAGCGGGATTGAAATCCCTTCAGGGTCGTATTTTGAAAAGGCGGAGATACCCTCCCCAAAATAATCAATCCAACCGGAATTAAATGAAACTTCCTGAAAAATCGAAAGGAGCAATGATCTTATTTATATTTGGATTATATGTTTCCAGAATTGACAGGATTTTATAGGAAGAAGTATAATGAAATTAGATAAAATATCCTAATGCTATGTTAAATAGAATAATCCGGTTGTTTAACCCGAAGACTCATCCTAAACCGATTCCTCTTTCTGTCTTTTGTAAAAGAACCCCCTTTTTCTTAGGCCGATCAAAAAATAGAAATGATCGAGGTCTTCTGGTGATAAGGTCCCCTCAGGAAAAAAATCGATCGGCATGAGGATAAAAAGATACTAAGGCAAGGGCTAAACGTAAATTTTCAGGAGACATAAATAAAGGAAATAAGATGCGAATGACAATTGGAAAAAAGCTGATCGGAGGATTTTGTATCATTTTAAGTCTGATCATTATTTTAAGTGTCGTGTTTTTCTATACCATTAACCGGTTGAATAGCGCCAGTGATACCCTGGTAGAAAATCTGGCACTGGATATGTTTCTGGATGAAAAACTTGGAGATCATTTTCGTTGGTTGATTGACCTGTCTGATCAACTCTTATTAGGAAAGCCTTTTGAAGGTGAATTGGACCCTCATAAATGTGACTTCGGGAGATGGTACTATAGCTTTCATCCAAATGATCCGGAGGTTATTAAGATTCATGCAGCAATCGAGGAGCCCCATAGAAGGCTTCATCATTCAGCACAAAAGATTAAGGACCTGTATGAAGCCGGAGCGATTGAGGAGGCTAAAAGGGTATATATGGAAGAGACCGAGCCTGCGGTTGCGGAATTGGATCGTAAAATTGAGGCACTTTTGGTTCTCTCAACAAGAAGGGTAAATATCTTAAGCCAGGAATATGAAGCAACCGGCAATATTTCACAGATCATTGTTGCCGGTGTCGTTCTTCTTGCCATCATGACCGCTCTTGTCATAGCAGTCGTGATCTCACATAAAATAAGCACTTCTATCCGCAAGCTGAAGGAGGCATCAAGTATGCTTGCTAAAGGCGATCTTGATACCCAGATAGAGATCAGGACAGATGATGAAATCGGTGATCTGGCTATAAGCTTCAATAAGATGGTAAAAGATTTAAGGCATCTCATGCACAAAAAGAAGGCTCTGGCAGCAGCACAGGCCAGGGCGGAGGTTGAGAAGAAAAGGGCCCTGGAATTAAACCAGATTTACAATGGATCACCCAGCGGGATTAGAGTGGTTGACGTCAATTTCAATATTATGAGCCAGAATGAGGCCATGGTTAATCTATCGGGTTTGGACAAGAAAACAGCGAAGGGATTGAAATGTTATGAACAGTTCAAGGGCGCACTTTGTGACACCGCTTATTGTCCCCTCAAGCAAATACTAAACGGTAAGAATATGATTGATACAGAAGTGGTCAAAGAAAGTGCTGATGGAAAGAAATTCCCTTGCAGAGTCATGGCATCGCCCTATAAGGATATTACAGGCAATACCATCGGGATAATCGAGGTTTTTACAGATATAACAGAACTCAAGGAAACAGAAGAAAGGCTGATTCGTTCTGAAAAACTCGCAGTCCTGGGTGAATTGGGTGCTACCTTGGGGCATGAATTAAGGAACCCCCTCTGTGCGATCGAAAATGCCATCTATTTCTTAAAAACGAAATTAAACCGGATACAAGATGAAAAAATTATGAAGCATCTCGATATTATGGATGAGGAGATTGCTATTTCAAACAAGATCATCAACGATATCCTGACGTTTTGCAGAGTGAAAGAGCCTCAACTGACCAAAGTCAATATATGCAATGCTGTCAAGGGGTCTCTTGCAAAGGTTCATGTTCCCGACAACATAGATGTATGCATCAATATAAAGGATGATTTGCCTCCGATTACGGCCGATGAGATTCAACTGAAACAGGTTTTTTCCAATATTATTTTAAATGCCATTCAGGCCATGCCTGACAGAGGAGTGCTTACCATTACGGGGCATCAGAAGGACACACTGGTTGAAGTGGGTATCTTTGATACAGGAGAAGGGATCCCCAGAGAGAACCTGAACAAGATATTTGAGCCCCTTTTCTCCACCAAGGCCCAGGGTACAGGGTTGGGGCTATCGGTCTGCCAGAGCATTATTGAAATGCATCAAGGGAAGATACAGATAGAGAGCGAAACTGAAAAGGGAACTAGATTTTTTGTACAATTGCCCATCACTTATCATGAAGGAAATAAAGCACAGGAGAGTGTTTTCGATTATAAGGCAGAAAATCCTAAATAACGATTGGATTTTGCTTCATACAAAAAAATAATTTGATTATTTTTTTAAATTGTATTATTATTAATGAATGTAGCTATAATTAGACTATAATATTCTTCAAAATAAACACTTTATTTTTTTTGTTTCAATAAAAGAAGTTAGCCGAGGTTTTTCACACCTAACGTTGGACAATCATTTCTCTGATTTATTTTGGTAAAAAAATATTTTATATGGAGTCTATCATGACCAAAAAATCAGAAAATATTGATCTATTAGGCCTATTAATCGGGTTTCTTACAGGCATTTTATGGTTTATTCATATCTACAATGCCTCAGAAGGGTTCCACCACTTAGAGGATTCTATTTACTGGCTTTTTGCCATCAGTGGATCGATCATCTTTTATTACATCGGATATTTTCTCGTCAAGGCAATCTGGTCGGGTATTGTGGGATTCAAAATCTCTAAAAAGAAATTTCTATAGAAACTTCCTTTTCATTTTATGTTAACCCTGACATCCATCTTTTTAGAGCGGCTATACGAAGAAATCATTGGATGTATGCTTATTTTACGGTTTTAAATGCCCTGCCAATTGAATGCCCTTCTCTTTCATATTTTCCAATTCATCCGGATCAGGGATATATTTGATATTGATTGATTCCAGAGGCATTTCCCAACCTATATCCTTCATGACCTTTTCGATCTCCCCAACAGCCTGTCCTCCCCACCCGTAGGATCCGAAGGCAAAACCGATTCTATTGCGAGGCTTCAGGCCTTTCACATATGTCAAAAAGGCATCCACAGTCGGGAGCAATCCATTGTTGAGGGTTGGTGATCCAACCAGGATCATCCTGGAAAAAAGCACATCAGTCATTATATCCGAGATGTGATTCGTCTTTAGATTCCGCAGAGCAATATTGACCCCTTTTTCTTCCAAACCCTCCTCTAATGCCCGGGCCATCTTTGCCGTGGAGTCCCACATGGAATCATAAACGATCACTGCCCTCTCCCGGGTTTTGTTTTGTGCCCAATCAGAATATTGTTCAACGATCCTGGGGATAAAGGAACGCCATATCAGTCCATGGCTTGGTGCGATCATTTCGATATCAATACCCGAAAGGGCATTCAATGCCTTTTGCACCTGATCGGCAAATGGGAGGACTATGTTTGCGTAATATTTGGCAGCCTCCTCTTTCAATATATCCCAGCCGATTTCATCATCAAACCGTTCCGGAGAGGCAATATGCTGTCCAAAGGCATCATTGGAAAGAAGGAGTCGCTCCTCAGGGATGTATGTCACCATGGAATCCGGCCAGTGGACCATCTGGGTATGGACAAAATGCAGTGTTCTTTTTCCGATATTGATGCTGTCCCCGGACTTTACCACATGAAAATCCCAGTCCTTCTTGTAATGGCGGCGAAGCCCCTTCTCCCCTAAGGTCGATGTGACGATCTTGGCACCTGGGGCCAAATCGGCTATTCTGGGAAGTGACCCGGAATGATCCATCTCCACATGATTGGACACGATGTAATCGATGCGGGAGGGGTCGATGATGTCCCTGATCCTGGAAAGCATTTCGTCAAACATATAATGTTTGACTGTATCCACCAGAACGATTTTCTCATCCCGGATGATATAGGCATTATACGTGCTTCCCCTCTGGGTCAGGTATCCATGAAAATTTCTCAGGTCCCAGTCAATCCCGCCCACCCAGTATATATCCGGCCTGATCTCTATACCCTTCATCTCTTTTCCTCCTTCCGGATTCTTCCTTCAATCAAAAGATCCATCCCTATGATTCATTTTTAAAGGCCCTTTTCCAATCCGTATCCTGTTTCTAATGATACCAGAAGAAAGGCCCTGCGTATATCACCCATAAAAAACCGTCACCAAGTGCCCTATCCGTTATTCCGGCTGAACCAATCAGAGGCATATCCCTTGCTTAGTGCTTTATTTCATAGTTACGATGACGTATTTTGGGATAATTCCGCCTCCATCTTATTTATGAAAAACTATACTTAGAAGAAGATGTCATGGAAGTTATAAGTAGGTCAAAAAAGCTTGAAAAGACAATGAAATATGGTATGATGACAGCGTATCCTCCATCAAAACGAAGGATACATGTCATGGCACAATATGATTGTTCTTTCTAATCAATCGCATGTGTGAGACCGCTTTGCAAGCAGTTCTTTATGACCAATCCAATCCTTTGAAAGGGAGCAAAGATGAGCGAACATGTTGAGGAGCGGTATGTTGGCGAGATTTTGATGCAAACCAAAGAGGTGCCGGCAAAACTCTGGGACTTTGTGATCACAGACCAGGGATTTCACCTGATATATTTCCTGAAATCATCCTTTTTCGAGATTTTCGTGATGATACTGGTCTGGTTCTTTACCTTTTGGGGAGCGGCTTTTGCCGGATTCGATCGATTCGCCGGAGCATCCTTGCTGCTTTTGGTTGTGGCCATATATATACTCAACCGGTATCGGATCCGGAATCGATGGAAAAAATATCTTCAAATGCCCTTCCATAAAAAACTCTTCTCCAACCAACAAAATATTCACATACCGAAAAAAGACATCCAGAGGATCGTCTTGTTGAATAAGGCCCTTATCTTCGCGGCAAAGGGCAAGACATACCGCCTGAAATATTTTGAGAACCTTCACAAACAATACAAAAACGGCGTCGATCCCTTCGAAAAGAGGATTGAACATATCGAAAATAAACGTACGGAAAAAGAGGGGGTATCCTGATCCCATGAAAGAGATCTTCTCCATGTGGTCCAATACCAGGATGATTGTTCTCACGGCCATATGCGCCGCCCTTTATGCCGGCCTCATGCTTCCTTTCAAGATCGCACCCATCATCCCCGGATTCAGCGAGATTCGTCCCGGCATCGCCATACCGCTCACATGTTCGTTTCTATTCGGACCCGCAGCCGCATGGGGGGCAGGGATCGGAAACGTAATCGGGGATATATGGGGAGGGATGATCGGCCCGGGAAGTTTTTTCGGTTTCTTCGGCAATTTCATGCTGGCATATATCCCTTACAAATTCTGGCGTCTCTTGACCGGGAAAACAGACATCGAGTTAAAAGGGGTGAAATCCATTGCTGCTTTTGTCCTCATATGCATCACTGCAAGCGCTGCATGCGCGGTTTTTGTGGGTTGGGGACTGGACATCATTCAACTCGTGCCTTTAAAAATTCTTGCCAATGTCATTACCATCAACAATACCATCTTTACCATCATTCTGGGTCTTCCTCTGACCCTGGCCCTATACGGACGGGTCAAACAGTGGGGCATCTTTTATGCCGATGTAATGAAGGAATCAAATGATAATCCTCTGATATCCTGGACAGGCGCCATATTGATGATACTCGGTTCCATCGGAGGTCTGGTTGCAGTGAACCTGGGCATCGGGAATCCCCGATTTACCATCTTTGCCATCTTAATGGTCGCTGCCCTGTTTTTCCTATGAATCGGCCTGCCATCAAGGTACGAGACCTTTCCTTTTCATATCCCGCATCCACTGCCCCTGCACTGAAACATATCCGGATCGACATATCCGAAGGGGAATGGATCTCCGTCATGGGACCTACCGGTGCAGGGAAATCCACATTGTCCCTCTGCCTCAACGGGCTTATTCCCAATATGCAGACTGGGAAGTGGGAAGGGAAGGTCACTGTCTGTGATGAGGATACCTCGAAGGTATCCATACCCTATCTTTCTTCAAAGGTCGGGGTGATATTCCAGGATTTTGATACGCAGTTGCTTGCAAGCCAGGCTGAGCTTGAAATCGCATTCGGCATGGAGAACTTTTGCATGAAAAGGGATACCATGAAGGAAAGGGTTCATGAGCTGCTTCAGAGGTTTGACCTCCTTAAATACGCAAACAGACATCCCGCAGAGCTCTCAGGGGGTGAAAGGCAGCGCCTGGCCATTGCCTCGATTCTCGCACTCTCTCCCAGGGTCCTGGTGCTGGATGAGCCTACCACGGACCTGGATCCTATAAACAGGGAAAAACTGCTCAGCATAGTAAAGGGTATGGGACAGGATGGCC